>JAYRKO010000083.1:0-8281 GCA_041905745.1 Tagaea sp.
ACGGGATCATTGGCATGTCGCGCCTGCTGCTGCAGTCGCGGCTCGACGGTGAGCAGCGCGACAATGCGCGCATCGTGCTCGAAAGCGGCCAGTCGCTGCTGCAGATCCTCAACGACATCCTCGACTACTCGAAGCTCGAGGCCGGGAAGATCGACATCGAGGCGATCGACTTCGACGTCCGCAATGCGGTCGAGGATGCCGTGGCGCTGATGTCGTCAAAGGCGGGCGAGAAGGGTATCTATCTCGCCGCCGAAGTCGACGCAGGCGTCCCGCAATACCTGCGCGGCGATCCCGGGCGGCTTCGGCAGGTCCTGCTCAATCTCATCGGCAATGCGGTCAAGTTCACCGAAAAGGGCGGCGTAAGTGTGTCGGTACGTCGTGAAGCGTCGGGCAGTGCGGACGGCGACATCGTCCGCCTGCGCGTCGGCATCCGCGATACCGGAATCGGCATTTCGAAGGAAGCGCAGGCGAAGCTCTTCGGGAGTTTCGTGCAGGCCGATTCCTCGATCTCGCGCCGGTTCGGCGGGACGGGGCTCGGCCTTGCGATCAGCCGGCGAATCGTGAACGCGATGGGCGGGGACATCGCGGTCGACAGCGAGCCGGGCCGAGGGTCCGAATTCCATTTCGAAGTGGCGCTGCCGCTCGGCGTGCGCCCGAAGGCCGAAGCGGGCGACGGATTGCAGCGGACGGTCCGTCCGCTGCGCATCCTTCTGGCGGAAGACAACGTCGTGAACCAGAAGGTCGCCGTCGGCCTCCTCAAGATTGCCGGGCACGCGATCGACATCGCCGCGAACGGGCGCGAGGCGATCGCGGCCGTCGAAGCGAACGACTACGACGTCGTGCTGATGGACATGCACATGCCGGAAATGGACGGGATCGAGGCGACGAAGGCCATCCGCCGGCTGCCTCCGCCGAAGGGCGGGATCTGGATCGTTGCCGCGACAGCCGGCGCACTGCAGGCCGACATCGACCGGTGCCTTGCCGCCGGCATGAACGACTACGTCGCCAAGCCGATCGTGCCCGAGGACATGGCCCGAGCGCTTGCCCGTGTCGGATCGGCCGGCGAGGCCGATATTGCGGCCGGAACGATGGGCGAGGGCGCGAGCGTTCAGGAGCGTCTTGCTGCGAGCGAGGCCGTCCTCGACGAAGCGGTTCTCGGCGAACTGGAAGCGCAGATGGGCACGGAGATCGTCGCCTCGCTCGTCGATGATTTTGCCCAGAGCGCTGCCGAGCTGATGGCCGAGATCGCACGGGCGCGCAAAGCGGACGATGGCGTTGCCTGGACGCGGGCCGCGCATAGCCTGAAAAGCTCGGCCGCGAACATGGGGCTTGCCCAGGCGTTCAAGGCCGCGCGCGCGATCGAGGAGGCCGGCGAAAAGGACGATTTCGTGACGGCGGCGACCTTCTCGGATAAGTTGCCGGCACTGGTCGACGAGGCGCTCGCCGCGCTCCGCGCCCGCTATGCCGGCACCGATGTGGCCGCCACGTGATTTGAACGACCGGAGCCCCCGCGATGACGACGAACGTGCCGATGGAGCAAGCCTTCGCCAATCTTTCGGTGCTCTTGGTCGAAGACGATGCCTTCGCGATCAAGATCGCGCAGACCGTGCTGCGGCAGCTCCGCATCCCCTATGTGGCCACGGCGCGCGACGGCGCCGAAGCGCTCGATACGCTCAATGCCGGGATGCAGAAGTACGACCTGATCATTTCGGACTGGAACATGCCGGAAATGACCGGCCTTCAGCTGCTCAAGGCCGTCCGGCAGAAATGGCCTTCGATGCCCTTCATCATGCTGACCGGGCGCGCCACGCCCGAGTTCGTCGTGCAGGCGCGCGACAACGGCGTCGACGCCTACGTGGTCAAGCCGTTTTCACCTGCCCAACTGGGACAGAAGATCCAGTCCGTCCTCGCGGCGAGGCCGCAGAAATGAGCGACGCCGATTTCATGCGGCGCGCGATCCAACTTGCGGACGAGCGCATGCGGGCGGGCGAGGGCGGTCCGTTCGGCGCGGTCGTCGCGCGCGACGGCAAGATCGTCGGCGAAGGCTGGAATCGCGTCGTCGCGACGAACGATCCGACGGCACACGCCGAGGTCGTCGCGATCCGCGATGCCTGCGCACGGCTCGGCACGTTCGATCTGAGCGGTGCGACGATCTATACGAGCTGCGAGCCGTGCCCGATGTGCCTCGGTGCGATCCTGTGGGCGCGTCTCGACCGGATGTGCTACGCGGCCGACCGCGTCGATGCGGCGAAGATCGGCTTCGACGACGAGGCGTTCTACGTCGAAGTCGGACGACCGCTGCATGGCCGCAACCTGCCGGCCGAACGCATCCTTGCCGACGAGGCACGCGCCGTTTTCGCGGCGTGGTTCGCCAAGCCCGACCGCGTCGAATACTGAATGTCGAAGCTGCGCGCCTATGCCGCCTTCGGGCTGGCGGCGACCTATTTCGGGCACGAATTCGTCCAGCGCGTGTCGCCCTCCGTCGTCGTCGGCGACCTGATGGCGGAGTTCGGCGTGGGGGCAGCCGTGCTCGGCAGCCTGTCGGCGTTCTATTTCTATGCCTACGCGTCCATGCAGATTCCCGTGGGCGTGCTCATGGACAGGTTCGGGCCGCGACGCCTGATGAGCTTCGCCGCGGGTATCTCCGCGCTCGGCGCGCTGCTCTTCGCGACGGCACCGGCGATCGAGTACGCCTATCTCGGCCGCACGCTCGTTGGGCTCGGCGCATCGTTTTCGTGGATCGGCATTCTGACGGTTGCGACGTTGTGGCTGCCGGCGTCGCGCTTTTCCGCCTTCGCCGGCCTCGGGCAGGCGGCCGGCATGGCGGGCGCGATCTTCGGTCAGGCGCCGTTGGCGATCCTCGTCGACGGATGGGGCTGGCGTCCGGCGCTCGGTCTGCTGTCGGTGATCGGTGCGGCCGTTGCCGCGGGCATCTTCGTCACGGTGCCCGACGTCGCGCGGAAGACCGCGGCTGGCGAGACCCGCCTGATGCAGGGTCTTCGGATAGCGGCGCGCAATCCGCAGACATGGCTCAACGGCATCTTCGGCCTGTCGATGACCGGCACGATGCTGGCGTTCTCCGGCCTGTGGTCGGTGTCGTGGCTCATCGCGGTCTACGGCTTCGAACGCGCCGCGGCGGCCGGGCTCACCTCGATGATGTTCGTGGGCTGGGCGGTCGGCTCGCCGCTGATCGGCTGGCTGTCGGACAGGGCGGGGCGCCGGAAGATCTTCCAGGTCGGCAGCGGTGCGGGCATGTGCGCGACGTTGACGGCGATCATCTACGTCCCCGCATTGCCGGTGCCGGTGCTGGGGACATTGATGTTCGTCAACGGGGTCTTCGCTTCGAGCATGGTTCTGGCCTATGCCGCCGCGCGCGCCCACAATCCGCCCGAGGCGAGCGGTGCCACCTACGGCCTCGTCAATACCGGGGTCGTCGGGTCCGGGGCGATCTTCCAGCCGCTGATCGGCCTGTTTCTCGACTGGAACTGGGACGGCGCGATGCAGGCAGGTGCGCGCGTCTATTCCGCGACGGCCTACGAAATCGCGTTCGCGATCCTTCCGTGCGCGGCGGCACTCGGTACGCTGGCGGCGGCGCTTACGCGCGAGAAGCACCCCGGTTGACCGGCCCGCGGGTCCGGGGAAAAGAAGCTACACAAAGCGGTCCCGTGCGGGCTATTTTCGCGGACTACAGAAAGTCCGGAGGAAGTCCCGAAATGTCCGCCAAGCCGTTCGACAAGTCCAAGCTGCCCAGCCGCCACACGACGGTGGGGCCGACCAGCGCCGCGCATCGCTCGATGCTCTACGCGATGGGTCTGTCGAAGGAACAGATCGCCCAGCCGCTCGTCGGCGTCGTCACGACCTGGAACGAGGCGGCTCCCTGCAACATCACGCTGTCGCGCCAGGCGCAGGCGGCGAAGAAGGGCGTTGCGGCTGCCGGCGGCACGCCGCGCGAATTCACGACCATCACCGTGACCGACGGCATCGCGATGGGACATGCGGGCATGCACAGCTCGCTCGTCAGCCGCGAGGTCATCGCGGACTCGGTCGAACTCACCGTGCGCGGCCACTGCTACGACGCGCTCATCGGGATAGCGGGCTGCGACAAGTCGCTGCCCGGCCTGATGATGTCGATGCTGCGCCTCAACGTCCCGTCGATCTTCATCTACGGCGGCACGATCCTGCCCGGCAAGTTCAAGGGCCGCGACGTGACCATCGTCGACGTGTTCGAGGGCGTGGGCGCAAATGCCGCCGGCAAGATGAGCGACGCCGATCTCGAACTGCTCGAGCAGACCGCACTGCCCACCGGCGGTTCGTGCGGCGGCCAGTTCACCGCGAACACGATGGCGTGCGTTTCGGAGGCCGTCGGGCTTGCGCTTCCGGGTTCGGCCGGCACGCCGGCCCCTTACGAAAGCCGCGACCGCTGGTGCGTGGAATCCGGCGAACAGATCATGGAACTGATCCGCCGCAACATCCGCCCGCGCGACATCGTCACCCGCAAGTCGCTGGAGAATGCCGCGCGCGTCGTGGCGGCCACTGGCGGGTCGACCAATGCCGGCCTGCATCTGCCTGCGATGGCGCACGAGGCTGGAATTTCGTTCACGCTTTCGGACGTCGCGGAGATTTTCCGCTCCACGCCGTACATCGCCGACCTGATGCCCGGCGGCAAGTTCACGGCCGTCGACCTCTATTCCGTCGGCGGCATTCCGGTCGTGATGAAGGAACTGCTCGACGCGGGCTTCCTGCACGGCGACTGCATGACGGTGACCGGCAAGACGATTGCGGAGAACCTCAAGGACGTGAAGTTCCCCGAAAACCAGAAGGTCGTCTATCGCGTCGCCAATCCGATCTCGAAGACGGGCGGCGTCGTGGGGCTCAAGGGCAATCTCGCGCCCGAAGGCGCCATCGTGAAGATCGCGGGCCTCAAGAAGCTGACGTTCCGCGGCCCCGCGCGCGTGTTCGAGCGCGAGGAAGAGGCCCTTTCGGCCGTCCTCAAGCGCTCGATCAAAGACGGCGAGGTCATGGTCATCCGCAACGAAGGCCCCAAGGGCGGCCCCGGCATGCGCGAAATGCTGTCGACGACGGCGGCGCTCTACGGCTGGGGCAAGGGCGAGGAGATTGCGCTCATCACCGACGGCCGCTTCTCGGGCGGCACGCGCGGCTTCTGCATCGGGCATGTCGGTCCGGAAGCGGCGGCGGGCGGCCCGATCGGGCTCCTCAAGGACGGCGACATGATCGCGATCGACGCCGAAATGGGAACGCTTTCGGTCGAACTGTCGGACGCCGAACTCGCCGCGCGCAAGGCGGCCTGGAAGCCGCGCACGCACGATTTCCAGTCCGGCACGATCTGGAAATATACCCAGACCGTCGGGACCGCCGCGTTCGGTGCGGTCACGCATCCGGGCGGCGCCAAGGAAACCAAGACGTACGCGGACATCTGATGGCCCGGATCGCCGTCGCGACGTTCCAGCACGAGACGAACACCTTCGCGCCGTCGAAGGCCGACCGCGCCGCGTTCGAAAACGGCGGCGGCTGGCCTTCGATGGTCCGCGGTGCCGCCATCCCGCCGGCTTTCGCGGGCATGAACGTGCCCATCGCCGGCTTCATCGCGGCCGCGACGGCGGCGGGCCATGCGTTGGTGCCGCTCATCTGCGCGAACGCGACGCCGTCGGCGCACGTGACGGACGAGATTTTCGAGATCGTCATGCGGACGATGTGCGAAGACCTCGCCAAGGCGTTGCCGGTCGACGCGGTCTATCTCGACCTGCACGGCGCGATGGTGACGGAGAGTCTCGAGGACGGCGAGGGCGAGATCGTCGCGCGCGTGCGCACGGTCGTCGGACCGCGCGTGCCCGTCGTCGTGTCGCTCGACCTGCACGCCAACGTGACGCGCGCGATGCTCGATCTCGTCGATGCCTGCGTTTCGTACCGCACCTATCCGCATGTGGACATGGCCGAGACCGGCGGGCGCGCCTTCGGGCTGATGGCGTCGATCCTTGCCAGGGGCGATCGGCCGGCGGGCGCTTTCCGGCAGATCCCGTACATCATTCCGATCACGGCCCAGTGCACGCTCATCGAACCGGGCGTCGGCCTCTATCGGCGCCTTGCCGAACTTGAGGCGAGGACGGGGACCGTCCTTTCCTATTGCACCGGCTTTCCCGCGGCCGACATCCGCGACTGCGCCCCGTCGGTCTTCGGATACGGGCCGGACCGCCAAGCGGTCGAGACGGCCGTCGGGGAGCTAGCGCGCGCGATCGAAGATGCCGAAAAGGACTACGTCGCCGAACTCTATTCGCCGGAAGACGCCATCCGCCGGGCCGACTCGCGCGGCGGGCGAAACGGCAAGCCGGTGATCCTTGCCGATACGCAGGACAATCCCGGTGCCGGCGGCAACGGAGATACGACGGGGCTGCTTGCGGCGATGCTGCGCCTGCGCCCGAAAGGCGCCGTCGTCGGCATGCTGATCGACAAGGCGTCCGCGAAGCGCGCGCACGAGATTGGCGTCGGCAATTCGGCAGAGTTCCGGATCGGGGCGACGTCGGGTTGGCCCGGGGTCGAGCCGGTCGTCGGCGAATTCAAGGTCCTGCGCACGGGCAACGGCGAGTTCCTTTGCACGGGGCCGTTCTATGGCGGCAGTCGCATGCGGCTTGGCCCTATGGCGCTGATCGAGGCCCACGGCGTGCGGGTGTTGCTGTCGTCGCACAAGGTGCAGACGGCCGATCAGGAAATGTACCGGCACGTCGGTATCGAGCCGGCCCGCGAGCGCATCGTGACGGTCAAAAGCTCGGTGCATTTCCGCGCGGATTTCCAGCCGATCGCCGAGGAAGTTCTCGTCGTCGCATCGCCCGGCCCCAATCCGGCGGACCCTGCGACGCTCGACTGGAAGCGTCTGCGGCCGGGCATCCGCCTGCGGCCGCACGGACCGGCCTTCAAGGGGGCGGCGTGAAGTTTCCGGTGGCGCTTTGCATACTGCTGCTCGCAATTGCGAGCGGCGCTGCGGCGCAACCGGCCGACAGACACGAAGGCTATTACTATCCGCAGCCGACTTCGCGTGAAGCTTACGTTTCGCGAGCCAAGATACTGATCGATACGAGCCGCGACCGACGGCTGGAATTCGTGAACGGGCTTGTCAGTGCGCAGCTTGCGGCACCGTATGCGCCGACTTTTTCGGTATTCGCAAAAGGTGGGCAGGCCGAGCGGCTGATCATTGTCTCGTTGCAGAACGGGAAATTGGATACGGTCTTCCGGGCACGCGCGCTGCTGGCGCAACTTACGGCCGTCGCGCGCGCCTCGCCGTTCCTTCAAGACTACGGTGTCGACAATTTATTTACCTTTCTCGATGTACTCAGGCTTCTGGGTTTCAATCGGGTAACGGTGAGCGACGGAGAAAATTTCGCGCATCAGATTGACATCAGATAACGCCTCGACCCCCGGGGGAGTGAATGATGATTTCGACAGGTACGTCGTCCGCCGACACGAACATGCTGGCCAATGTCGCGTCCGAGGCGGGCTCGCTCGGCATCGAGATCGCGGACGTCGCCGGCTATCTCGACGAACTGACGGCAAATCTCAAACGCCAGGTCGCCCATTTTGCGGAAGTCCGCAGTGCGACCGAGGAACTGACCGAAGCGAATGCCGCCGTCGCGAAGTCCGCGACCGAGGTCGGCGAGCACACGGCCCGCGTCCAGCAGGAGATGGAATCCTCCCGCCGGCAGGTCGACGGCGCGATCGCCGACATCGGCGCGCTCGTCGAGACGACCCGCGCGGTCGCGGCCGAACTTGAGGGGCTGCGTACGGCGCTCGACCAGATCGGCCGCGTGGCGAAGGGGATCGACGCGATCGCGCGTCAGACGAATCTGCTGGCGCTCAACGCCACGATCGAGGCCGCGCGCGCGGGCGAGGCGGGCCGTGGCTTTGCCGTCGTCGCCGGCGAGGTGAAGGCACTGGCGCGCCAGACGGCCGAGGCGACGTCGGAAATCGACGCCACGCTCAAGTCGCTCACCGACAAGGCGGGCCGCCTGATCGGCCAGTCGGAAGCCTCGATCCAGCGCGCGCAGTCGGCAGAGCAGGGCGCCGCTTCGATCGGGACCGTCATGTCTTCCGTCGGCGGCCATATTTCCGGCGTGTCGACCCAGATCGGGCAGATCAGCGAAGCGGTTTCCGCAATCGACCAGCGATCCATGCGCGTGACGGGATCGATCAAGGAGATGACCGTCGGGGTCGATGCGTCGACGAAGGCGCTCGACAGCACGCGCGAACGCGTCGACCGGCTCGTGTCGATGGG
>JAYRKO010000084.1:0-8278 GCA_041905745.1 Tagaea sp.
GAACGACGCGCCGAAGCCGGCGAACGTTTCGATGCGGCCGTGATTCGCCACGAACTCGAAGGTTTCGACGGTCTTGTGCTCGGCGAAACTCTCCGCGGGACGCCCTCGCTTTTCGACGTTCGGGTCGTACTGGTTGCCGGAAGCGAGACGCCGGGTCTGCGGAAGCGTGCCGCCGATCGTGGCGTCGACACCTTCTTCCAGCTTCCCGTCCGGCGCGATCAGCTGGTTCGCGCCGTTGCCGGGGAAAGCGCCGCGGCCGGCGCGCGGCGGGCGTCAGCTTCGCCGGCGACGGTCACCGACGAACTTGTCTTGGTTGCCGAGGACAATCCGACAAATCAGGCCGTCGTCAGCCGCCAATTGGCGAAGCTTGGATACCGGCACGAAGTCGTGGCGGACGGCGAGGCGGCTCTTGCGCGTTGGCGTCGCGGCGACGTTGCCGCGATCCTGACCGATTGCCATATGCCGGTGATGGACGGCTTCGAACTTGCCCGACGTGTCCGGAACGCGGAGCAGCCGGGCGGTCGCCGCACGCCGATCGTCGCGCTGAGCGCAAATGCACTGGCGGGCGAAGCGGAAAGGTGCCTTGCCGCGGGAATGGACGATTTCGTCGCGAAGCCGGCAACGCTGGCGGCTCTCTCCTCGGCGCTGGCGAATGCGCTGGGGCGCCTGACCCCGGCGGACGCGCACGATGATGTCGCTGCAACGGACGGCGGGGCGGACGTAGATTTTGGCGCACTGAAGCGCCTTTACGGTTCGGACAGCACCGATCTGCGGCAGGTCATCGGTCTTTACTTCGAGAACGGCGCGAAGCTTGTCGACGACCTCTCGGCCGCCGTTCTGGCCAACGATCCGGATATCGGCACGCATGCCGCCCATGCCTTGAAGGGCGCGTCGCGAACCATCGGCGCGTTGGCGGTTGGCGATGCCGCCGCCGCGCTTGAACAATCGTTCCTGCGGGGGGCATGGGACGAGGCGGCCGGCGAGCTCGACCGCGTTCGGACCCGTTTCGAGGCGGCACGCGCCAAACTTCTGCTGGCGCTCTCGCCTGCAGGCGGCGCGCTGGGTTAGAGTGCGCGCGCCATGATGCAGGAACGTTACGCAAAGCTGGGTGCGCTGGTGGTCGACGATCAGGCCGTGGTGCGGGCCATGTTGCTCAAGATGCTCGAGCAGCTCGGCTTCGGGTTCGTGGAGGCGGCGGCCGACGGATCGGCAGCCTTGGATACGATCCGCTCGGCCGATCGTTTGCCGAGCGTGATCGTTTGCGACATCGCCATGAAGCCAATGGACGGCCTTGCGTTTCTGGCCGAGTTGCGCGCGTTGCCCGAGATCCAGCGTGCGCGCATTCCGGTCATCCTGCTGACCGCGACGGCCACGGGCGAACTCGCACTCCGTGCGCGCGAGTTGCGCGCGAACGGCTACATCGTCAAGCCGGTAACGCCGGAAGTGCTGGCGCTTCGCGTCGAAAGGGCTCTGGCAGCCGGCTAGGCTTCGACGTCGAGCGTGTGCTGACCGGGGTGTCGCTGCGATTTCGCGCCGAGCGCGTTCGCATCTTCGTCGACGGCCGAATCGGACTCGGTCCCGGAGCGCCCTGCGCGGGCCCGCGTCGTTTCGTTGGCATGCTTGACCGCTTTGGCCGTTTGCGCGCGCACGCCGGCAGCCGCAGCGTTCGGTACCGGGACCGCAACGGGATGCGGCGTCGGCTGCGTAAGATTAATCTGCGCCGGGGTCGGAGGCAGGATGGGCGCGATCGGCATTCCTCATCCTACCAAATTTCCACTGATGTCGCAAAAACGTGCCGTAAGTAGCTGTAATATCTATTTTCCTACAAGAATCTCGAATTCAAGCAGTGCCGGCGGGCCGCTGGCGAACAGGGCCTCGATGCGGACTTTTCGTCCTTCGCGCGAAACCGGCATGACGGACGTGAAGCTGCCATCCGGGTTGAACACGGTCTGCGCGTCGGCGATCCGGATTTCCCGCAACTGTGCATCACCACGGATACGGCCAACGAGGCTGACGAAGCCTGGATCGGCGACCGTCATGCGCTTTCCGGCGCGTCCGGGATCCCATTGAGGGAAGCTCACGAGGATTTCGCGGGCGCCTCTCGGCGCTGCCGCGGGGGAATTGGCGGATGCGGCGGCAAGGTTGGCTGCCGGTGCGAATCCCACGACGCCGCGCTGGTCGGCGACGAGGATCCACCCTGCGACTGCGGCATCGGCAAGTCGGTGCAGGGGCTGGCCGGCAGGCACCGTCGCTCTGGTCTCGCTCGTGGCGCTCGGTTCCGACTTCAATTCTGTCGTCCGGCCCGCAACGCCCGCGTCCGTCAAGGACTGCGTGGAAACCCGGGGCGGGCTGCCAGCAACGCGCGGCGGCTCGACGGGGGCGGGGGAACCTCCGCGCCGCCGGAGTTCGTCTTCGACGCGTCGGATGCGCTGGATGAGTACGACGTTTTCCTGACGGAGCCGCTCGATTTCCGGAACGATGTAGGGGCCGTCGATCTCGGCAAGTCGCGCGCGCGCACCGGCCAATTCCCGCCGAAGCGATTCGACGGAATCCGGCAAACGGCCGTCGAGATCGAAACCATAGGTGGGGTAGGCAAGCCGGCCGGAGAGCCGCCCGTCCGCCACCGCGACATCGACGGAAATCCGACCGTTCGTCGAACTCGGGTCGGGGAGATCGCCCTTGAGCCGTCCGGCGTCCGGAAGAATTTCACGAAATTCGAGCGACCGCGACGGGATGACGATGGCATAGCGATCGCCATCCTTGCGGATTTCCCACACCGCACGCGGATTGCCGATCTGCGCCCGGACTGCGAGACCGATCAGCGGAATCGACGCCAAGCCTTCGTTCACGGGCGGGCCGTGCTCGGCGACAAGCCAGAAGCCGGACGGATCCGCGATCGGTTGCCCGTCGTCGAGTGCGAGCGCGGGCGCGGTCAGAAGAAGAACGCAGGCCGCGGCCGTCGTCAGTCGGAAGGAACTTCCTTGCATGCGAGGATCACGAATCCCTGCTCCTGAGGGTAGCGGGCGCGAATTCGCGCCGTGGCATCCTTTTCGTTCATCGCCGTGATTTCGATGAAGTGCTGATTCTGCCACTCGTCTTTGTAGATCTTGTGCTGCTCGCCGCGCGCGACGGCCGCGCGAACATGTTCGTTGAAGATCGCGAACTCGTACTTGTGGCGCTTGAACATGGCAACTCGTTCCGGTTTGGCCCCGTCGGCCCGGCGACCTAGGGCTGGATGCCCGTCGGCCGGCTGACCGGCGGACGTCCGAGTATGAACCACAGCCATGCCAGCGCTTGCAACCCGATAAGGATGCCCAGTGCTACCGCATGGCGTGCGCCGATTGCGAGCGACCCGATCGTCAAAATTGCGCCGACGGCCCACTGAACGGCGAATGCGACCAGAAATACCACAAGATTGACGGCGGCGTTCACGCGGCCGGCCATGGCGGCGGACGTTGCCTGCGTCAGCGCGGCGTATCCCAGAACGGTTCCGCAGCCGAGAAATCCGAAGGCGGCCCAGATCGCGAGGGGAAACTCAGCCCATCCGAGCGCCAGCGGGATTTGAAGGATGATGAAGAGGCCCGAGTATCCGGCGAAACTTCTGGCGGTGGCGATGCCGCGTCTGGACAGCGCGTCCGCCAGGGCTCCGAGAAGCGGGTAGCCGAAGATCATCGCACCCGTCACAAGTGCCATGCCGGCCGCCACGGCATGCCGATCGAGGACTGCGACGTCCCGGAGCCACGCCCCGGCCCACAGGGTCTGGTACGCGAGATAGGTGCCGTGCGTAATGCCGGTCAACGCGGCGTAGCGCCAGAACGGCCGACTCACGCCGAATGCGAGAACTTCCCGGACCTGTCGGCCCAAGGACTCTTGGCCCGCCGCAGAGCGGGGGTGTTCCATTGCGCCGAACCGGATCAGTGCGGCAACCGCGATCGTGGCGATGGCCATGACGTCGATCACGCCGCGCCAATCGGTCGATTCCAGAAGCTTTTCGACGGGGATCGTCGCGCTTACGGCGCCGAGCCCTCCGAACCCCATGAGCAGACCATTGGCAAGCGGCAGCCGTTCGCGCGGCCACCATGTCGAATTCGCCTTGAACGCCGCCATCAGGCACGACGACACACCCAATCCGATAAGCGCCCGCCCGACGACAAGGCCGCCGACATTCGTCGCTTGTGCGAAAATCCACGCACCGACGGCGGCGATGCACAGGAGTGCGGATTCCGTTCGCCGCGGGCCCCATCTGTCGAGCGCGACACCCAGAGGGATCTGGGCAAGCGCAAATGTCGCGAAATAGACCGACGTCATTGCGCCGAATGCAGAAGGATCGAGCGACAATTCGCCGGATATGTCCGGTCCGATGGCGGCATTCACCGCCCGAAACGCGTACGAGAGATAGTAGCCCGCCGCGAACGGCAGGAAGCACCGCGCAAGGCGGATTGCCATCGTGTCGACTTGCTTGCTCACGAATATCAGTCGCTATGAAAAAGACGCCGGCCTTTTTCAGTCAGCTTGCAGACGATCCAATCGGGCTTCGTCGGGTTTGCATACCAAGGCTCGCACCAACCCTTTTCGACGCACGCCTTGACGGTCCGGGTATCGACGCGCTTGGCGTCTGCTCCGAAGAGTGGAAGCTTTCCACCCGGCTGGTCGAGCCCGCGCACCAGCCAACTCCGTTGGAGTGCGGTTGGCTCGCCGGGGGCAGGGGGAAGGCCTTTTGGCCGCTGTAAGTCGCCCTTCGGCAGCGGCGGTTCATCGAATCCGGAAACGCGACGCACGGGGAACGGAATGGGAGAACCGGTCATGGCACCATCAAAAGTGTTCAACAATGAATTCTAGTCGCGAATTGAAAATACGCCAAGTTTACACGGCCAGATTTCTCCACGGCCCTGAACTCGACAAAACTGCCGCACAAGGATCGCGCGGACAACCGACCTCGGTAAATGACGGCCTGAATTCAACCGGAAGGCGACTTCAAGCACTCCATATTGCGTCAAATTGAATGCAAAATTTGACGCGTGAAGTGCATAAAAACACTTTTATATTAGCAAATTAGATCAATTCGTGATCAGTGCGTCGAGGCTGCTCCAAGTTGCATCCATTGTTTGATGTGCTCGGCAATCTTCCGCAACAACGTTGCAGCAATGTACTACCATTGTCTGTCATATTTGTTGTGTCAAAGATACAAACAGGAGTAAGAAGTGACACTAGTGTCGTGCTGGAAAGTTTTCGACTGAAGGGGTCTTGCAGATGAGTGCTTCCGACATGCCGTCGCGCGTCAAACCCAAGCGGCGCCGTTCGCGTGCCGAAACGCGGCGAACCACACCGGTCGACGTGCAGGTCGGGCGCAATGTCCGCCGCCGCCGCATCGAACTCGGGATGTCGCAGACCGCACTCGCGCAGGCTTGCGGAATCACGTTCCAGCAGGTTCAGAAGTACGAGAATGGCGCGAACCGCGTTTCGGCTTCGCGTCTGTGGCAGTTCGCAGCCGTTCTGGGCGTGCCGGTGGTCTATTTCTTCGAAGGTCTGGGAACACCGAAGACCGAGATCAAGGGCGCCGTGCCGAGCAAGGCCGAACGCAAGATCGACGACGAGACCGCAAAGATCGCGCGGAAGATCGCATCGATTCAGGACGAGCGTCTCAAGAAGCGCCTGAAGACGATGCTTGCGGCGCTCGCAGCGAAATAGCCGTCTTCCATCGCAGACGACCCAACGCGCGACGGACGTCTGGCAGGGCGACCGTCGCGCTTAGTCGGCTTCCTGTTTGCGTAAGGTCTCCGGCTCGTCGCCGGCCTGCGGCAGATGGTGAAGGGGAGCTGACAGTCCGCCTTCGAGCTGGGCCACACGCGCCATCAGGACCTCGATCTGGAAATCCAGGCGGCGTGAGGAGTCCGGGGCGAGCGGAACGTCGAACACTTCGGCTATGAACCGGTGACGGTCATACCAGTCGTTGCGGCGGAGTGCGACGCATGTCGCGATCCTGTCGATCAGCTGCGCGTCGAGCTTGCGCGTATGCCCCCCCAGCAGGCGCTCAAGCGTATCGACATGGATGTTGCACATTCGTGCAGCTTCCTTGATCGACACACCACGGCGATTCATGGCGGCGCGAAGTTTTTCGATCAGGTTCGTTTCCGACATGCTGCTCTTTTCTGCCTTGGCCTTGCACGGTTAGTCTTAGATTGCAGTCCCGTATAACGACACGCCCGACATTCGTAGATTCGAATCTAGCCAGAATCACGTATGCGCGTCATCGAGCAATGCGTTGCACGCTTCATTTTATGCACTAGGACAATTCGCGCCAGATCAGCGGCTGCAGTGCGCAGAAGAGTTTTCGTCGAAATATTTGCGTAGATTAATTCATTGAATTTCAGATGTTTTTGGCGATTTCGAGCGTTTCATCGAAGGCGAAAGCGCCTGCGCGCAGTTTTGCGCTCTTGAAGCGGTGGAATTGCTGCTGGGGTGTCCGATTGTATTCGCGAGCCTGATGGCATCGATAGGAGAAGGCTCAAATGGCAATCGACAATATGGTTCGTCCGATCCGTGCCCGCCCGTTGGCGCCCGAGGGCGCGGTGGCGGAACAGAACATCCAGACTGCCCTCAAACCCCAGCGTCCAGCTGTCGTGCCGGTCGACGCCCTCGACCCCAATGCGGCTGCCAAAGCGGGGAAGCAAGCGTACCCGTGCATCGAAATCACGCCGCGCAGCGTGTGGATCGGATCGCGCCGGACATCGATCCGCCTCGAGCCCGAGTTCTGGACGGCACTTGGCGAAATCGCGCGCGAGCAGCGATCGACGATCTCCGGAGTCCTGCTCGATATCGAGCGGATCCACGGTCGTAGCCGCTTTGCATCCAAGGTGCGCGTCGCGATCCTGGCCTACTACCGACGCTGAGGACTTGCCAGTCCGATCAAGGCGATACGGGAAAATGGCGGTCACGAATGTGTCGCGACATTTCCGCTATTGCCGTTTGATGCCTTGCTCATTCAGTCTGGACGGATGGAAAACATCGCCATGCCGTCCGTCCAGACGCAGCGTCTGGCGCACGCGTTCTCGAATGTCGGGCACGCCTATTCGCATCTGCTGACGCTGCTCTATCCGACCGTGGTGTTGTCCCTTGAAGGGGCATGGGGGCTCAGCTTCGGCGAACTTCTTGCGCTGATGCTTGGCGGCCAGATTCTTTTCGGTGCCGCTGCACTGCCGGCCGGCTGGCTCGGCGACAAATGGTCGGCTGTCGGCATGATGGTGGTCTATTTCGTCGGGACGGGGCTTGCGTCCGTCGCGACCGGTTTCGCCGACTCTCCGGGCGAGATGATTGCCGGCCTCGCGATTACGGGACTTTTTGCGTCGATCTACCATCCGGTCGGCATGGCGTGGCTCGTGCGGATGGCGGAGAATCGCGGTCAGGCACTTGGCGTCAACGGCGTGTTTGGCGCGATCGGTATCGCGCTCGCACCGTTTGTGGCAGGCGGCTTGTCCGACGCGATCTCTTGGCGCGCGGCCTTCGTCATTCCGGGCGCGACGGCCGTCGCCGTCGGTGTGGCGCTCGCGGTATGCGCGAGGCGAGGAATGATAGCCGACGTCAAACGCGACGTGCGCAAGGTGGCCGAGCCGTCACGCGGCGACGCCGTCCGGGCCTTCATACTGCTGACGTTCACGATGTCGCTCGTCGGACTCATGGGGTCCAGCTTCATGGTGATGCTGCCAAAGCTTTTCTCCGATCGCCTTTCGGCGATTACGGAGGGCAGTTCGCTGGGGACGGGGGCGCTCGTCACGATCGTCTATCTCGTGGCCGCGTTCGCGCAGTATTTCGGCGGCAAACTGGCCGACCGGTTTTCGATGCGCAGTGTCTATGTAGCCGCATTCCTGATCCAGGCGCCCGTGCTTGCGCTGACCGCGTTTGCCGACTCTTGGGCGCTGCTCGCGCTCGCCATTGCGATGGTCTTCGTGAATGTCGGCGCGCTTCCGTCGGAAAACGGAATGCTTGCGCACTTCACGCCGGGCAAATGGCGCGCGACGGCCTACGGCGCCAAATTCGTTCTTGCGCTCGGCGTCGGGGCCGCCTGCGTCCCGATTGTGGGGCAGATCTACGACCGGACAGGCGGATTCTTCTGGCTGTTCGCCATGCTCTCGGTCTGCGCCGCGGCCGTGGCGCTCGTCGGGATCTTCCTGCCCGACGACAAGGCTGCGGCGGCAACCGTAGCGACCGCGCCGCAGGCCGCAGAGTAGGTCGCTACGACGGAAGATCGCGCAGCGCGCGGTCCAGATCGCGGATCAGGTCG
>JAYRKO010000766.1:0-1579 GCA_041905745.1 Tagaea sp.
GGCTGAATCCCTGCTTTTCCATCGCGTTTCTCCCTTTCGCAGTTTTACTCGGCTGTTCTTTCGAATTTTCCGCTTCCGGCTCTTGGCGGCCGGGGAGGATCACACTTTATACCCCCATTGCCCGGTTTCGCGCGTCGATAATGTGGGCAGCCAGAGTCTGCTGCGCGCCCTCCACGTCCCGCTTTTCGATGCGCTCGACGATTCCGAGGTGGTCGCGCATGACGGCCTCGACCCGCGACGGGTCGAGGCGGACCTCGGCCTGCCGGATGAGCCGGATCTTGATCGAATTCACACGGTAGGCGCTCGAAACGATCTCGTTGCCCAGCGAGTCGACGATCGTGTCGTGAAGGTCCCAGTCCGTCAGCTGCGCGCGCCGGATCACGTCGGGCGTAATCCGGCGCGCGGCATCCTTCAGCACGCGCTCGTGCGCCTCACGCAGCCGCGCGATCGCCGCGTCCGGCGCCTCGCGGACGAAAACGGCGATCGCCTCGCGTTCCAGCATCAAACGGAACTGGAACGCATTGCGGATCAGGTTGAGATCGACATGCGCCACCTGCATCCCGCGCTGGGGAATGGTGACGATCAGTCCCTCGGCCTCGAGGCGCGGCACGAGCTCGCGGATGGCGCCCAACGGAAGCCCGGTGATCTCGACGAGTTCGCGCTGCGAAACGAACTGCCCTGGAACGATCTCCCGGGACAGCAGGCTCTGCGTGAACGCGTCGTAGGCGCGCTTGCGCAGCTTGGGTGTTTCGGCGCCGGACTCGGCCATGCCCTTCAGGCGGCCTTCGCGGCCGCCGCCGCGTCGTAGCGTTCGACCAGCGCGCGCGCCTTGGCGTCGTCGAGCGCTTCGAGCGGCGGACGCATGCGGCGCCATTCGACATCGCCCGTCCGCTGCGCGATCAGCGCCTTGACGGCCGACATGAACGGATCCGCAACGATCGCCGCGACGAGCCCCGCGATCTTCGGGTCGTCCTTGCCTTCCCACGCGGCCGGACGGAGCAGGTCGGGGCGCAGATTGGCAAGGCCGCAGATCGTTCCGCTGCCGCCGTTCTGAACCGCGCGCGCAAGCTGGCGCTCGTCGCCGACGAGGATCTGGAGATCGCGGTGACGGTCGAGGAAGCCCTTGCTGGAATTCCAGTCGCCGGTGCTGTCCTTGATGCCGAGGATCTTGCCCGGGAAAGCCTCCCGCAGACGCCCCATCAGGTCGGGCGTCATCACGGACCGGGTCATGCTGGGGATGTGGTAGAGGATCACGTCGCGCAGGCGGCCGCCCAGCGCCTCGAAAACGGACGCGTACCAGCGGAACACACCCTCTTCCGAATTGATCGGGAAGTAGAACGCGGGCGTCATCAGCAGCGCACGGCAGCCGAAATCGTAACCGGCGCGTGCCTGCTCAACCGCATCGGCGATCGTCGCAGCGGTAACACCCGCGATAATTTTCTTCGGCAGGTCGAATCCGGAAGCGGCAAACGCGCCGAGTACGGCGTGGCGCTCCGCAACACCGATCGAGGCACCCTCGCCCGTCGTGCCGAACACGGCGAGGCTGTCCGCACCGTTCTCGAGAACCCAGCGCCCGTGC
>JAYRKO010000085.1:0-8269 GCA_041905745.1 Tagaea sp.
GGTCGATGCGCAGCTCGTCGTCCTCGATGCCGACATGCACGTGCAGCCCGCAGATGACGAGCCGCCGGCCCACGCCCTGCAGGTCGCGTTCGAGCGCGCGGTAGCGGTCCTTGTCGGTCGCACCCACACCGCGCCACAGCGCGAAGGGATGCGTGGCGGCGGCGATCGGGGCAAGCCCGTGCGCACCCGCGACATCGGCCACGGCCCGGCGCAGGCGCACGAGATCGGCGCGCGCCTCGCCCGCGGTACGGCACACGCGCGTCTGCACCTCGATCTGCGCGCGCAGGAATTCCGGGCTCGCCTGCCCGGCCTGCCCCTGCGCCGCGA
Source organism: Tagaea sp. (assembly GCA_041905745.1). Classification (GTDB taxonomy): domain Bacteria; phylum Pseudomonadota; class Alphaproteobacteria; order CACIAM-22H2; family CACIAM-22H2; genus Tagaea. The sequence continues at coordinate 328 of JAYRKO010000085.1, forward strand.
GCCGCGCCTCGACCTGTGCGACGAGATCGGCGGGCGGATCGCGCGCCAGATCGCGTGTGGTCCGATCGACGAGGAGGTATTCCTCCTCCACGCCCAGCGTGAATGCGGGTTCGCTCACGGATGGACCTCGGCGCGCGCCATCTCGGGCCGGTCGACGAGCGGGGCAAGCGCGTCGCCGAAAATCGCCGCCCATGTGTCGCAGCCCGCGCGCGTATCGATCAGGTCCTGCCGGATCTCGATCAGTGCGTGCGCATAGCCGGCGCGCTCGCAATGTTCGCGCATCGTGAAACCGTGCCCGTCGCGCGCGTCGTAGGGCTGGTTGTCGCCCACATTCACGCCGGGTGCCGCGGCGAGCCGTTCCATCAGCGGTTTGGGCAGGCGCGGGTCGGACTTCCACAGCACGCCCACGTGCCACGGCCGCTCGTAGCCCTTGAAGACCGGCGTGCAGGAATGCATCGACACGACGACCGGCACGATGTCCTTCGCGCGCAGGGCCGCGAGCGTGCGCCGGATCGCGTCGTGATAGGGAACGTGCAGGGCCGCGATGCGCCGCGCGCGTTCGACCGGCGCCAGCGCCATGTTCGCGGGCACCGGCGTGCCGTCGGAAATTTCCGGGCACAGCCCCGGATCGTCGAGGCGCCGGTTGCAGTCCAGCACGAGGCGCGAGTAGACGCTTGCGACCGCCGCGCAGCCGAAACGCGCCGCAAGCCGCTTGGTCACCTCGAAGGCGCCGATGTCCCATGCGATGTGCCGCTCCCATTCCGCGGGCGGCACCCCCAGATCGCCCAGCGCGCGCGGGACCGCGCGGCCGGCATGGTCGCACACGAGAACGAGCGCGGTCCGGCGCGCCGCCGGGATTTCGATCACCGGCGCGGGTTCGTCGGACACGAGGAGAGGGCTGGAATCGTTCATGATGTTCGAGCCGCGACTATAGCGTGCGGGCGGAAGCCCCTGCTAGGCTTCCTGCCACGATGGACCATCGCAAGTTCCTGCTTTCGCTGTTCGAAGCGGCCGTCGCGGCCGCCCAGCCCGCGCTGCGCATCCCCGCCTTCCTGCCGACCCGGCCCAAGGGCCGGCTCGTCGTCATCGGCGCCGGCAAGGCGTCGGCCGCGATGGCGCGCGCGTTCGAGGATGCTTGGGACGGCCCACTCGAAGGGCTGGTCGTCACCCGCTACGGCCACGGCGTTGCGTGCCGGAAGATCGAGATCGTCGAGGCCGCCCACCCGGTACCCGATGCCGCCGGCATGGCGGCGGCCGGCCGCATGCTGGAAATGGTGCGCGGGCTTGGCCCCGACGATCTGGTCGTCGCACTGATGTCGGGCGGCGGATCGGCGGTGCTGGGCCTGCCGGCCGACGGCGTGGCGCTCGACGAATTCCGGGCGCTGACGTCGGCCCTGCTAAAGTCCGGTGCCAACATCGTCGAGATGAACGCCGTGCGGAAGCACCTCTCGAAAATTTCCGGCGGGCGGCTCGCGCAAGCGGCGGCCCCCGCGCGCGTGCTCACGCTCGCGATATCGGACGTACCGGGAGACGATGCGTCGACCATCGGATCGGGCCCGACCGTGCCCGATCCCACCACGCTTGCCGACGCACGCGCGGTGCTGGCGAAATATTCGCTAACCCCTTCGCCCGCGATCGCGGCCCGACTTGCCGATCCGGCGGCCGAGACGCCCAAGACGCTCCCGGGCGCCGAATTCCGTCTGATTGCAGCACCCATCCAGTCGCTCGAAGCGGCCGCGAAACTGGCACGCGATGCGGGCTTCGCCGTCCACTCGCTCGGCCCCGATCTGGAGGGCGAGAGCCGCACCGTTGCGGCCGATCACGCCGCCCTCGTGCGCGCGATCCGCGCCGGCACGGGCCCCGTCAAGGTACCGTGCGTCGTGCTGTCGGGCGGCGAAACGACGGTCACGGTACGCGGCAAGGGCCGCGGCGGCCGCAATGCCGAATTCGCGCTGGCGCTGGCCGCCGCCCTCCACGGCATGCCGGATGTGTGGGCGGTCGCCGGCGACACCGACGGGATCGACGGCACGGAGGACAACGCCGGCGCCGTCGTGACGCCCGATACGCTTGCCCGGGGCCGCGCGGCCGGCCTCGATGCCGCCGTACGGCTTGCGGACAACGACGGGTATGGTTTTTTCTCGGCCTTGGGCGATCTTGTCGTTACCGGACCGACGCACACCAACGTCAACGATTTCCGCGCTATAGTGGTCGTCTGAACGAAGCGAAATAAGAACGGGGAGCGCCAATTGCGCCGCATCTGCGCCACCAAGATCGTCGCCACGCTGGGGCCCGCGACGACCGATCCGGCCGTCATTGAACGACTGTTCAAGGCCGGCGTCGATGTCTTCCGGCTCAATTTCAGCCACGGCGCGCACGAGGATCACCGCAAGCGCTACGACACGCTGCGCGCGCTGGAGGCGAAGGCCGGCCGGCCCGTCGCCGTGCTGGCCGACCTGCAGGGTCCCAAACTGCGCGTGGGCACGTTCAAGGACGGTTCCGCGCAGCTCAAGGCGGGCGCCGCGTTTCGCCTCGACATGGACAAGGCGCCGGGCGACGCGACGCGGGCACCCCTTCTCCATCCCGAAATCTTCGAGGCGCTGAAGCCCGGCCAGCACCTGCTGGTGGACGACGGCAAGCTGCGGCTCGAAGCGCTCGACACGTCGCCCACGCATGCGAACTGTCGCGTGCTGGTCGGCGGGCCGATCTCCGACCGCAAGGGCGTCAACGTGCCGGGCACCGTGCTGCCGATCTCGGCGCTGACCGAAAAAGACCGGCGCGACCTCGCCTTCGCGCTCGAACTGGGCGTCGACTGGGTGGCGCTTTCCTTCGTCCAGCGCCCGGACGACATCGCGGAAGCCAAGAAGCTCGTGCAGGGACGCGCCGGCGTGTGCGCGAAGCTGGAAAAGCCGTCGGCCATCGACCGGCTGGAGGAGATCGTCGAGCTTTCCGACGCGGTCATGGTCGCGCGCGGCGATCTGGGCGTCGAGATGATGCCCGAAGACGTGCCGGGCATGCAGAAGCGCATCGTGCGCACCTGCCGGCGCCTCGGCCGGCCGGTCATCGTGGCGACGCAGATGCTCGAATCGATGATCAACTCGCCCACGCCCACGCGCGCGGAGGCTTCCGACGTGGCGACCGCCGTCTACGACGGCGCGGACGCGGTGATGCTGTCGGCGGAGACCGCCTCGGGCCAGTATCCGCACGAAGCCGTCGCGATCATGGAGCGCATCATCGCGCGCGTGGAGGCCGACCCGCTCTACCGCCCGATCATGGACGCCGACCATGCCGCACCCGAGCCCACCGCGGCCGATGCGATCACGGCGGCGGCGGCACAGGTCGCGCGCACGATCAAGGCTGCGGCCATCGTCACCTTCACGACGTCGGGCTCGACCACGCTGCGCGCCGCGCGCGAGCGGCCGGAAGCGCCCATCCTGTGCCTGACGCAGAACCTGCGCACCGCGCGCCGGCTCGTGCTGTGCTGGGGCACGCACACGGTCGTGTCGGAAGAATTCGCGTCGTTCACCAAGATGGTCGACAAGGCCTGCGAAGTCGCCAAGTTGCAGGGCTTCGCCGAACCCGGCGAGACGATCGCGATCACCGCCGGCGTTCCGTTCGGCACGCCGGGCGCCACGAACATCCTGCGCATCGCCTGGGTGCGCTAGGCGCGCGAGGCCTCTTCCGGCGGCTTCACGTGCCGGAATTGGCGTAGCAGCAGCAAGTCGTAGACGATTTTTAGACTGCCGCACAGCATCAGCGGCAGCGCCGGCAATCCGGCGGCGAACAGCGCGCCGGCAATGGCCGGGCTTATCGCGGACGCGAGGCTGCGCGGCACCGCCGTGAAGCTTGCCGCGGCCGGGCGCTCGGCCTCGGTCACCACGGCCATCACGTAGGAAGAGCGCGTCGGCACGTCCATCTGCGACAGGAAGGCACGGATCGACAGCAAGGCCAGCACCATCCAAAGCGACGGTACGAGCGCCGCCGCCATCAGCGCGGCGCTCGCCGGGATGTGCGTCCACACCATCGTGTTGACGAGGCCGATGCGTCCGGCGAGGCGCGCAGCCACCGGGAAGGACGTCGCCGAAAGCAGGCTCGACCAGAAGAAGAAGGCACCGGCCTGCGCGAGCGAAAGATCGAACCGCTCGAACAGCCATAGCGCCAGCAGCGACTGGACGACGAAACCGCCGGCGAAGGAATCGAGACTGAACAGCATCGCCAGCCGCGTGACGATCCCGCGCGAGGGGCCCAAAGCGGTCGGCCGGACCGGGACGCCGGCGTGCGCATGCGCCGGCAGGCGCGCATAGAGAAAGCCGCCGGCCGCTCCCAGCAGTGCATAGAGGACGAACATCGCATCGATGGACGCGACGCGCCCGAACCCTGCCTCGACCGCAAGGTCGGGCAGGGCTGCCGCAAGCGCGCCAAGGGCCGCCGCGATCGATCCGACGAGGCTGTAGTTCGCGAAGAGACGCGTGCGTCCCGTCGCGTCGGCGACCGAAGCGAGAGCCGCCTGTTCGAGCGCCGCGAAGACGCTGGAACTGCCGGCGCTGGGGTTGATCGTGCCGACGAACGCGACGACCAGCAGCGGCACATAGCCGTCGATGCCGGCGAACGCCAGACCCGTCGCTGCCATCAGAACGGAGGCCGCCAGCAGCAGCCGGCGCGTGCCGAAATGCACGCCGACGAAACCCATGGCGAGCGTCAGCGCGGCCGATCCCAGCAGCGAAACGGTGGATACGACGCCGACCTCGAACGGCGTCAGCCCGCGCGACAGCAGATAGACCGGCAGCAGGACGGCGACGAAACTGTCGCCGAAATCGCGCAGCGCGCGGGCGGCCAGCAGCAGGACTGCGGGCCGCCCCACGGGGTCCTCAGTCTTCGAGGACGCTGCGCAGCATCCACGCGGTCTTTTCGTGGACGTCGAGGCGCTGGGTGAGAAGGTCCATCGTCGGCTGGTCGTCGGCCTTCGCGACGACGGGCAGCAGCTTGCGCGCGGTGCGCGCCGTCGCCTCCTGCGCCGCGACGAGATGGGCGACCATCGCCTCGGCCTTCGGCACGCCCTTCACTTCCTTGATCGACGTGAGCTTGCCGAACTCGCCGTAGGTGCCCGGTGCCGGATGGCCCAGCGCGCGGATGCGTTCGGCGATCAGGTCGAGCGCGTTCCACTGCTCGGTGTACTGGGTCATGAACATCAGATGCAGGCTGTTGAACTGCGGGCCCGTGACGTTCCAATGGAAATTGTGGGTCATCAGATACAGCGTGTAGCTGTCCGCCAGCAGGGCGGAGAGACCCGCGACGATCTTCGCGCGGGTCTTCTCGTCGATCCCGATATCGATTTTCGGCGCCTTCTTCGCGGCCATGTGACTTCTCCTTTGGGTCCTTGAAAGAAGCTTGGGGACTTGGCCGTAAATTATCAAGCCATCAGACGAACGTCGCGGATACCGTGCCGTACGGCCCGAAATCAGCGACGAATGCGGTCGGCCGGTCGAAATCGTACGGCACCGTGCACGAGCCCGTCGTCACCACCTGCCCCGCCGAAAGCGTCGTCCACGGCGGCGGATTGTTGGCGAGCAGGACGAGCGCTTCGAACGGATTGCCGAGGATGACCGATCCGGTCGCCCGGCCGACTTCCTTGCCGTCGGCCGTCAACACGATGCCGGCTTTGCCCAGATCGAGCTTGCGCCAGTCGGTCACGGCCGGGCCGCGCACGAAGCCGCCGCTTGCCATGCAGTCGGCGAGGAGTTCGAGCGCGGTCGAGCCGGAGTAGCTGCCGGGCAGCCGATTATCGACGATCTCGATCGCCGGATGAAAGGCGGCAACCGCGTCGGCGACCTCCTCGCGGCTATAGGGGGTCTTGCGCGCCGGCAGGTCCTTGGCGAGCGCGAAGGCGAATTCGCATTCGATCTTCGGCGCCAGGAACTTCGCGCACTCGAAGCGCGCGGGCGAGGCTTGCGTCCAGGGCGCCAGCAGCGGCGCACAGGTCACGACGGGAATGCCGGACTTCGCCTGCTGCTCGGTGTTGATGTTGCCGACCTTCCAGCCCGTCACCGCATGGCCGGGCTGGCGCGCGGCGGCGGCGTGGATGGCGAAGGCCTCCCAGAACGCACCGGGCGGACGCGACGGCCAGCCGGCGATCCGGCGCGCGCCCCGACGCGCCTCCATCAGCACGGATGCGGAAGCCTCGACGTCGCAACTCTCGCTCATGCGCCTTCTCCCTGCGGTCCTTCGCCCACGCTCACGTGGCCGCCGCGGCGGACCATGATGCGCTTGCCGAACAGCGTGCCGACCTGCTTGCGGTGCGACACGCAGATGACGGTCTTTTCCGGAAATTCCTCGAGCAAGCGGCCGAGCATGAACATCTCGGTTTCCTCGTCGAGCGAGGCGAGCGTTTCGTCGAGGATGAGGCACGGTGCGTCGGTCAGGAGCGCGCGCGCGAACGCAAGGCGCTGCTGCTCGCCGCCCGAGAACGGCTCGCCCTTGTCGCCCACCGGCGCCTTGATGCCGGCAGGCTCGGCCGCGATGCGGCGATCCATCTTCACCCGGTCGAGCGTGCGCGCCCAGATCTCGTCGGCAAGGCGGCGATGGATGGCGACGTTGTCCTCGACGGTTCCCTGCACGAAGGCGGTCGCCGCGCGCCCGAAGAAGAACAGACGCTTGCGGTCGGTGAGGCTGAGGCTCGTCACGTCGCGCCCGTCGATCGTGATGCGTCCCGACGACGGCCGGTGCATGCCCAGCAGCATGAAGATGAGCGTCGTCTTGCCCGAACCGGAATCGCCGAACAGGCCGATCTTCTCGCCCGGCCGGATCGACAGCGAGAACGGGTGGAGCAGCGTCTCGCCGCGATCGGAAACGAGCGTGACGTTCTCGAAACGGATCTCGCCGAACGCGGCCGCCGGCCGAGCGCCCTTCTCGGCGAGCACGCCGTCGAGCCCGTCGGTCGACGCCGAGATGCGCTTCAGCGCGAGGCGCGCATCGTTGAGCATCGGCCACGCCTCGCCGATGCGGCTGAGGCTGGGGAAGATCAGCATCGTGTAATAGGCGAAGATCAGGAACTTGCCGATCTGCGGCGGGCCGTCGGTCGTCACGAACAGCAGCACGAGGCACACCGCCGACGACATGCCGATGACGAACTCGACCATGCCGTAATAGGCGCCGTGCCGTCGCCACAGGAGCTTGTTCATCGCCGACAGCTTCCGCGCGGCGGACAGGAGCCGCACGATGAAGGCCGAACCGAGCCCCGTGAAGCGCACGTCGAGGTTCTTCTGGTAGAGCGAGGCGAGATAGCCGAGATAGCCCTGATCGAGGGCCATCTTCTCGATGTACTTCTTCTTGCGCCACAGCGCGTAGTAGGCGATCGCGCAGATGAGGAGCGCGATCTCGGCGAGCAGGATGTAGAAGAGCCACTTCTCGACGAAGAAGATGACGACCAGCATCAGCACGAGCTGGAGGACGGCCACGCCGGCATGGACCAGCGCCTCGCGCAGCAGACGCTGCACGGCCTCGAGATCGCCCGAAGCGGCGGCGAGCACGCCGCCGGGACCCATCTTCGATATCTGCGCGTAGGGTCCGCGCAGCAGGTTGAGCGCGATCGAACCCCGGATCGAACGGATGATCCGCTCGGATAGCGCCGAAGTCCGGTATTCCGACAGCATGAAGAAGATGAGGACGACGACTTCGATCGCGAAGATCAGGCCGACATAGAGCCAGATGCGGTCGATGTCGCGCGTCAGCACGGCCTCGATCCCGCCCCACCACGTGTCGGGCTTGGCGCCCGCGATGAGCGCATTGATCGGCAGCGGACGCACGACGACGGCGATCGACTGCACGCAGGCGATGAGGAAGACGACGAAGATCCCGATCCGCCAGCGCGGATCGTGCCGCTTCAGAAGCTGGTCGATCTCACGGATGAACATTCGCCGCACCTTCCGCGTGCGGCGCCAGCGCGCCG
>JAYRKO010000086.1:0-8262 GCA_041905745.1 Tagaea sp.
GAGGCGCAGTGCGCCGCCGGCGGCCGGTCGACCGCGCAGGTGCTGGAGCAGGCCTCGACACTGCTCGCCGGCATGGGCCGCGGGGCGGGCCTCGTCGTCGCGCCCAAGTCGGACGCGCCGCTGAAGCACGTCGAATTCGTGCCGCTGGGGCCGGGACGCACGCTCGTCGTGCTGGTGACCGAGCGCGGGCTCGTCGAGAACCGCGTCGTGGAAACGCCGCTCGGCCTCACGCCGCAGCAGCTTTCGCAGGCGTCGAACTTCCTTTCCGCGCATCTCACCGGCCGCACGCTCGCCGAGGCGCGCGCCGACATCCTGCGCCGGCTGGAGGAATCGCGCGCCGAGCTCGACCTGCTTTCGCAGAAGGTCGTCGAGCAGGGGCTCGCCGTCTGGTCGACGCCCGAGAAGGGTGCGGGCGGCGAGGGCGTGCTCATCGTGCGCGGCCAGTCGAAGCTGCTCGAGGACGTCCACGCGATGGAGGATCTCGAGCGCATCCGCCGGCTGTTCGAGGCGCTCGAACAGCACGAATCGATGGCGCGCATCCTCGACAGCGCGCAGGCCGCCGACGGCGTGCAGATCTTCATCGGCGCGCAGAACGAGCTGTTCGGCCTGTCGGGCTGCACGACGATCGTGGCGCCCTATCGCGATGCCACCGACCGCATCGTGGGCGCCATCGGCGTCGTGGGACCCACGCGCCTCAACTACGCGCGCATCATTCCGATGGTCGACTACACCGCGCGCGTCGTGGGCCGTCTGGTCGGCTAGGACCTTCCCCGCGGCAAATCAACCCTTGCGCGGGCCGGGTTTTTCGCCCAAATGCCGGGCGGAAAGATCGAGATCCTGCGAGAGACGATGACCGAACCCGCCAACGACCAGCCGCAACCCGCCCCGGGCGAAACGCCCGCCGCCGAAACGCCGGCGGCCGCCGATCCGCTCGCCGAGGCGAACGCGAAGATCGCCGCCCTCGAAGCCGAGATGGCGAAGACCAAGGATGCGGCGCTGCGCGCGATGGCCGACGCCGAGAACATGCGCAAGCGCGCCGACCGCGAGATCGTCGATCGCGAGAAATACGCGGTCGGCAATTTCGCCAAGGCGCTGCTCGCGGTTTCCGACAACCTGCGCCGCGCGCTCGATGCCGTCAGCGCCGAGGCGCGCGCCGCCGACCCGCATCTCGCCAAGCTCGCCGAGGGCGTGGAACTGACCGAGCGCGAACTGACGGCCGTGTTCGAGCGCAACGGCGTGGCGCGCATCGATGCGGCCGGCAAGCCCTTCGATCCCGCACTCCATCAGGCCGTGGCGCAGGTCGATGCGCCCGCGGGCGTGGCGCCGGGCTCGGTCGTGCAGGTTTTCCAGCCGGGCTACACGATCCACGGCCGGCTGCTGCGCGAGGCGATGGTCACCGTCGCCAAGGGCGCGCCCGCCCCGGGGATCGATACGACGGCCTGATTTTTCGAGGCTAAAACGCCTTCGCCCGCGCGGGGCCTATGCCCGGCGCGGGTCGGAAGGCGAGGAACCGGTGCCCGTTACGCGCTCTGACGGAACGCGCCGGATTTGCCGCTCCCGTCGATCGCTTCGTAGGCCTTGCTGACCACTTTCGGCACCAGATTGGGCGCGGCATCGGCGGCAGCAGGGGCCGAATCGGGCCCGAAGATGCGCGCGATGCGCGTCTGGTAGCGCGGGTCGACAACATCCACGAAAGCATCGAAGGTGCCCTGGATGAGACCGGCCTTGGTGGCCAGCGTACGGGTTTCGACCTTGACCACGTCCTTCGTCGAGGCAGCGGCACTCTGCGCGCGAACGGCCTCAGCCGCCCGGGCGCTTTCCGCGGCCTGGGAGCGAACCTGGTCTGTGGTCGAACCTTGGACCGACGGCCGCTGGCCAACAGGGCTCAACGACTGGCGGCTCTCACCCGCAAGGGGCAAAGGCGGCACGACACCGACATTCTGAACGGTCGTCATAACACGAACCTCGTTTCTCGAAGTTCTGAGGACCCCCCGAACCGCAGCTTCCCTTGATTTTCAAAGGAACGTGATGCACTGCGACCGAGTTTTCCTCACGGTCTTTATAGGCATCTCGCACAAGTATGTCAAGAATTTTTGCTGTCTGGGGTCGGGTCGAAAAAATGCCGCAGGACGCCCGACGACGGCGCTTGCCCGTTGCATGCCCCGGGCCACCTGCCTATATCGCTGCTGAAGATAGGGTCTTCTCCGAAGGGCCCGATCCGGTTACCCCAGAAAGACGGGGTCCCGTGCCGATGCCATGACGGGTCGGCTTGGCGGGGCTGCCGCAAAGCGAGGATTTCATGAGCAAAGTCATCGGTATCGACCTCGGCACGACCAATTCCTGCGTCGCCGTGATGGAAGGGACGACCCCGAAGGTCATCCCCAACGCCGAAGGCGCCAACACGACCCCGTCGATCGTCGCGTTCGCCGATTCGGGCGAGCGGCTCGTCGGCCAGCCGGCCAAGCGCCAGGCGGTGACGAACCCGACCGACACGTTCTACGCGATCAAGCGCCTCATCGGCCGCCGCTTCGAAGACCCGATGGTCTCGAAGGACGTGGGTCTCGTGCCCTACAAGATCGTCAAGGCCGACAACGGCGACGCGTGGGTCGACTCCAAGGGCAAGAAGTATTCGCCCTCGCAGATCTCCGCCTTCACGCTGATGAAGATGAAGGAGACGGCCGAGGCGTATCTCGGCGAGACGGTCACGCAGGCCGTCATCACCGTGCCGGCCTATTTCAACGACAGCCAGCGCCAGGCCACGAAGGACGCGGGCAAGATCGCCGGCCTCGAAGTGCTGCGCATCATCAACGAGCCGACGGCTGCGGCCCTCGCCTACGGCCTCGAGAAGAAGAAGACCGGCACGATCGCGGTCTACGACCTCGGCGGCGGCACGTTCGACGTGTCGGTGCTCGAGATCGGCGACGGCGTGTTCGAGGTGAAGTCCACGAACGGCGACACGTTCCTGGGCGGCGAAGACTTCGACAAGGAGATCATCGACTATCTCGCCAGCGAGTTCAAAAAGGAGCAGGGCATCGACCTGCGCTCGGACAAGCTGGCGCTCCAGCGGCTCAAGGAAGCCGCCGAGAAGGCGAAGATCGAGCTCTCCTCGGCCGTGCAGACGGAAGTGAACCTGCCGTTCATCACCGCCGACGCGTCGGGCCCGAAGCACCTCAACATCAAGCTCACGCGCGCCAAGCTCGAAAGCCTGGTCGACACGCTGATCCAGCGCACGATCGAGCCGTGCCGCAACGCGCTGAAGGACGCCGGCCTCAAGGCCAGCGAGATCGACGAGGTCGTTCTCGTGGGCGGCATGACGCGCATGCCCAAGGTTATCGAGACCGTGAAGCAGTTCTTCGGGCGCGAGCCGCACCGCGGCGTCAACCCCGACGAAGTGGTCGCGATCGGTGCCGCCATCCAGGCGGGCGTGCTCAAGGGCGACGTCAAGGACGTGCTGCTGCTCGACGTGACGCCGCTGTCGCTGGGCATCGAGACGCTGGGCGGCGTGTTCACGCGTCTCATCGACCGCAACACGACGATCCCCACGCGCAAGAGCCAGGTGTTCTCGACCGCCGAGGACAGCCAGAGCGCCGTGACCATCCGCGTGTTCCAGGGCGAGCGCGAGATGGCGGCCGACAACAAGATGCTCGGCCAGTTCGATCTCGTCGGCCTGCCGCCCGCACCGCGCGGCGTGCCGCAGATCGAGGTCACGTTCGACATCGACGCCAACGGCATCGTGCAGGTCTCGGCCAAGGACAAGGGCACGGGCAAGGAACAGCAGATCCGCATCCAGGCCTCGGGCGGCCTTTCCGACGCCGAGATCCAGAAGATGGTCAAGGACGCGGAAGCCAACGCGGCCGACGACAAGAAGAAGCGCGACCTGGTCGAGGCGAAGAACCGCGCCGAGAGCATGGTCCACGACATCGAGAAGAACCTGAAGGATCACGGCGACAAGGTGCCGGCGGCCGACAAGACGGCCATCGAGCAGGCGATCGCCGACCTGAAGGCGGCCAAGGACGGCACCGACGTCGAAGACATCAAGGCCAAGACCGAGACGCTGATGCAGGCGTCGATGAAGCTGGGCGAGGCGATGTACAAGGCCCAGCAGGCCGAAGGCGGTGCGGCGGCCGGTCCCGGTGCCGCACCCGGCGGCGAAGGCCCGGCGGCCGGTGCGGCCGGCGGCGCGCCCAAGGACGAGAAGGTCGTCGACGCCACGTTCGAAGACCTTTCGGACAAGAACAAGAAGGCCTAACGACCGGAAAGCGGTTGCGGACGGCGCGCGGATCGCGCACCGTCCGCGCCGTTCCGGGCGACGGAGATTCCGCGCGTGGCGAAGCAGGACTATTACGAGCTGCTCGGTGTGGCCAAGGGGGCGTCCGCGGACGACCTCAAGAAGGCCTATCGCAAGCTTGCCATGCAGCTCCACCCGGACAAGAACCCGGGCGACAAGAAGGCCGAGGCCAAGTTCAAGGAAGTGAACGAGGCCTACGACGTCCTGAAGGACGACCAGAAGCGCGCGGCCTACGACCGCTTCGGCCACGCCGCCTTCGAGGGCGGCGGCGGTCCGCGCGCGGGTGCGGGCGGTTTCGATTTCGGCGGTGCGGGTGCCGGCGGTTTCGCCGACATCTTCGACGAGATGTTCGGCGAGTTCATGGGCGGCGGGCGGCGCGGCTCGGGCCCGCAGCGCGGCGCCGATCTGCGCTACAACCTCGAGATCTCGCTCGAAGACGCCTATCACGGCAAGCAGGCGACGGTCCGCGTGGGCGCCATGCAGGCGTGCGAGACGTGCCACGGCTCGGGCGCCGAATCCGGTTCGAAGCCCGCGACGTGCCCCACCTGCCGCGGGCAGGGCAAGGTGCGCGCGCAGCAGGGCTTCTTCACGATCGAGCGCGGCTGCCCGCAGTGCGGCGGTGCGGGCCAGATCATCGAGAAGCCGTGCAAGACCTGCCAGGGCCAGGGCCGCACGCGCAAGGAGCGCACGCTCTCGGTCAACATTCCCGCGGGCGTCGAGGACGGCACGCGCATCCGCCTCGCGGGCGAAGGCGAAGCGGGCATGCGCGGCGCGCCGCAGGGCGATCTCTACCTCTTCCTGTCGGTGAAGCCGCACAAGCTTTTCCACCGCGAAGGCTCGGACATCTACTGCCGCGTGCCGCTGCCGATGACGACGGCCGCACTCGGCGGCTCGATCGAAGTGCCCACCGTCGACGGCGGGCGCGCGAAGGTGACGATCCCCGCCGGCGCGCAGTCGGGCCAGCAGTTCCGCCTGAAGGGCAAGGGCATGTCGGTGCTGCGCAGTGCCGCGCGCGGCGACATGTTCATCGAGGCGGTCGTCGAGACGCCTGTCAACCTCACCAAGAAGCAGCAGGAGCTGCTGCGCGAGTTCGAAGGCAGCGGGGCCGGCAACAAGAGCCACAGCCCCGAGAGCGCCAGCTTCTTCGCCAAGGTGAAGGAACTGTGGGACGACCTGCGCGGCTGATGTCCGCTCAGGCGACCACGAGGTAGTCCATCGAAGACAGCACGCCGCGCAGGCTGTGCAGGATCGCGTCGATCGCGCGGCTTTCCCCGCCTTCGCGATAGGCGGCGTAGACGCGCCCGTCGCCCACCGGCGGATCGGTGGCGAGCACGACGAGCGTCCCGTCCGCGATTTCCTTCTCGACCATCTTGTGCGGCAGCACGCCCACGGCCACACCCGCCGCAATCAGGTGCGCCGTGATCGTGACGGACGAACACATGTCGATGCGCGCGGGCTCGATGCCGGCGGCGGCGAACCAGTCCTGCGTCTGGCGGAACATCGCCGAGGGCGGCGGGTTCGACACGATGGGCACGTTGCGCAGGTCGGCCGGCCGCACCTTGCCCGACAATCCCCACGACGGTGCGGCCATGAACGAGGTCGGCTGCAGGCCGAGCGGGATCAGCCGCACGCCCGAATGCCCGACCGGATTGACGAGCACCGCAAGGTCGAGATTGTGGCGCGCGAGATCGGGCTCGAGTGCCGCGGTCGTCGCGACGGTGAATTCCGGGCGCAGCTGCGGATGGTCGCGCCGCAACGCGCTGACGAGCGGGGCGAGGCACACCATCGCCACGCCTTCCGCGAGCCCCACGCGCGCCGATCCGGCGACGGGGCCGGGATCGGGCGATTCGCGGATGCGGTCGACCTCGCGCAGCACCGTGCGCGCGCGGCCGAGCAGGCTGAGACCGGACGGCGTCGGCCGGATGCCGCGACCCGCGCGTTCGAAAAGCTCGACGCCCAACGCCGCTTCGAGATCGCGCAGGCGCAGCGACACGGTCGGCTGGGCGAGATGGAGATGGCGCGCGGCCGCCTGGACCGAGCCCAGATCGACCGCCCAGAGGAACGCTTCGAGCTGGGCCAGCGTCAGACGCATTTGATTTTTTAATATATCGACGTTGGATATTCCAATTGGATTTACGCTCCTTAACGGCGTTAACAGTCGTGCCGGAGAGGAACGCCTTTTTCGGCACCAGATGAACGCTGTACCGACGTCCCGAATCGTCCGAATCGACGGATACGAAGTTTCCTGCCGCCTGCCCGAACGCATCGGCAATTCGCGCGGCTTCTTCGAAAGCCGCGGCGCGCTGCTCGTGGCGATCACGACCGACGCCGGCGTCACCGGCTGGGGCGAGACGTGGGCCTATCCGGCCGCGGCCGGCGCCATCGTCCGGCGCGATCTGGCGCCCCGGCTGATCGGGCAGGACTGCTCGGCGCCGCGCCGGCTGCACGACGCGATGCTCAAATCCCTGCCGGAACGCCACGGCGTGCCGCTGATGGCGGTGAGCGCGCTCGACATCGCCGCATGGGACGCCGCCGCGCGCGCGGCGGACCGGCCGCTGTCGGCGCTGCTGGGCGGTGCGCTGCGCGAACGCATCTTCGCCTACGTGAGCGGGCCGTTCCTGAAGCCGGGCCCCGATCCGTTCCGCGACTATCCGGCCGACGTCGACGGCTATCTCGCGGCGGGTTTCCGCGCGATCAAGCTGCGGCTGGGCACGACGCCCGCGAAGGACGCCGAAATGGCGCGGCGCGTGCGCGAGCGCATCGGCCCCGAGATGCCGCTGATGGTCGATCTCAACCAGGGCTTCGCGCGCGGCCCGGCGGCCGACCTCGCGCGCCGGCTTACCGCGCTCGACGTGCGCTGGCTCGAGGAACCCATCGCCCACGACGATCTCGCCGGCTACCGCCGGCTCGCCGACGCGGGCCCCATCCCGTTGGCGGCGGGCGAATCGCTTTTCGGCGTCGAGGCGTTCCGCGACGTCGTTGGCGCGAGCGTGCTCGCCTATCTGCAGCCCGATCTCGCGCTGTGCGGCGGCATCACCGAGATGCTGAAGATCGCCGGTCTCGCCGAGGCGTTCGGCGTGGCGCTTGTTCCGCACGTGTGGGGCACGGCCGTCAACTTCAACGCATCGCTCCATTTCGCGTCGATCCTGCCGGCGCGCGGCGGGCACGCCATGCCGTGCCCGCTGTTCGAATACGACAGCTCGTACAACCCGTTCCGGACCATGTGCGGCGAATGCCCGGTCGACGCGGCCGGCACCGTCGCGGTGCCCGACGGGCCCGGCATCGGCCCCGCGCCCAAGCCCGCGGATTTCGAGCGCCATCTCGTCGAACACTGGACCGTCCAATAACGCCAAGAACCGAAAAACGGAGGAACCCCCGAATGTCGAAGCTGAAAATCGTCGCCTCGCTCCTCGTCGCGGCTGGCGCACTGCTCGCGCACGATGCCTCCGCCCAGCAGGCGAAGGTCCTCAATCTCGGTTTCGTCGGCCGCCAGACGGCGCCCGAAGGAATCGCCGTCACCGCGATGGCCGACAAGGTCCGCCAGCGCACCGCGGGCCGCGTCGACATCAAGCTGCATCCCGGCGGCGCGCTAGGCGGCGACCGCGAGGTGATCGAGGGCGTGCAGATCGGCACGGTCGAGATGACGGTCTCCTCGACGTCGATCTTCGCCAACTTCGTGCCCGACGTTCAGGTCCTCGACATCCCGTTCCTGTTCCGCGACTTCAACCACGCGCAGGGCGTGCTCGACGGCCCGATCGGCAAGGAACTGCTCGCCAAGTTCGACGCGCGCGGCTTCAAGGGGCTGGCGCTGGGCGGCATCGGCTTCCGCCAGCTCACCAACAGCCGGCGCCCCGTCTCGGGCGTCGACGACGTGAAGGGTCTCAAGATCCGCACGCAGGAAAACCAGATCCACATCCAGGTCTGGCGCGCGCTGGGCGCCCAGCCCACGCCGATGGCGATCCCGGAAGTGTTCA
>JAYRKO010000767.1:0-1573 GCA_041905745.1 Tagaea sp.
AGGTCGACGCGTCGTCCGCCGCGTCGGCGACGCGATAGCCGGTCTGCACCTGCTTGGAGGCGACGTTGAGCGCCGACTGCGTGGTGCGCAGCGACGACAGCGCGACCATTGCGCCGACGTTTGTATTAATCGAATTCGACATAAGTTAGGTCCCTTCCTCTTCTAGGTTCAGATCCAACGTTCTGCCGGACCTGCAGGCGAGCCTGTCCCAAAGACGTCGCCCGCAATATTTACAGTACTACATAAGAAGCCCTTGTGCGAGGAAAAAGTTTAAAATTTGAGATAATTGGGCTGTAATAATTCACGGTCGATTTCCGGAAAATCCGCACGGGACGTCGCGTGCCAGACCGCGCCGTCTCGGCTATGCTCCGGCAATGGAAGGGGTTTCCGCGATTCTGGCGACGGCCGTCGGGCACCATCAGGCAGGGCGCCTCGAAGAAGCGGTAATTGAATACCGAAAACTTGTGGACGGCGGGATCCGCGTGCCGGCGCTCTACCAGGCGCTCGGCACGGCGCTGCTGTCGCTCGGACAGGCCGACTCGGCGGCGGAGATTCTCGGCGAGGCGGTGAAACTCGATCCCGCGTCGGCGCCCGGTTTCGCCAATCTCGGCCACGCGCATGCGCTTCTCGCGCGCTGGCGCGCAGCGGCCGACGCCTATGCGCGTGCCTTCGCGCTCGCGCCCACGATGGTCGAAGCGCTGGTGGAAGAAGGCGTGTGCCTCGAACAGGCGGGCGACGCCGCGGCGGCCGAGGCGCGCTACGAACGCGCTGCGGCCCTGCGCGCGAACGACGCGCGCGCGTGGGCGCTGCTCGCGCGCGCGCAGCACCGCCGCCGCGCGCTCGACCGCGCGATCGAAAGCTACCGGCGCGGCCTTGCGGCGAAGGCGGACGCAGCCGATCTCTGGAACAATCTGGGCGCGGCACTCCACGAGCGCGGTGCGCTCGACGAAGCGGAGCCGGCACTTCGCAAGGCGATCGAGCTGGCGCCCGACATGGCACAGGCGCACGCCAATCTCGGCTCGCTGCTGCAGGACCGCGATGCGCGCGACGCCGCCAAGGCCGCCTTCGCGCGCGCCATCGAACTCGATCCCGGCAACGTGGGCGCGCGGCTGGGGGCGTGCTTTTGCGAACTGCCGATCCTCTACGCCGACGAAGCCGCGATCGACGCGGCGCGCGCGCGCTATCTCGCCGCCCTCGAGCGCACGATCGCCTCGCTCGATCTCGACGCGCCCGGCGTGGCGGCGTCGGTCGCGCATGCGGTGGGCCAGCAGCAGCCCTTCTTCCTTCCCTATCAGGCGAAGAACGACGCCGGACCGCAGGGCCGCTACGGCCGCTTCGTCGCCGCGGCGATGGCCAAGGCCCATCCGCAATGGGCCGCGATCGCGAAGTCCCGCGCGCCGCGCGCGAAGATCCGCGTGGGGTTCGTCACGGCGTATTTCCGCCGCCATTCGATCTGGAAGCTGTTCCGCGGCTGGATCGAAAATCTCGACCGCGCGCGCTTCGAGGTCCACGGCTACTGGACGGGCGGCACGGCCGATGCCGAGACCGACGCCGCGCGCGCCGCGTGCGCGCG
>JAYRKO010000768.1:0-1572 GCA_041905745.1 Tagaea sp.
CGGGCGAGCGCGCGGCAGCAGGCGATGCTTTCGGGCATTCTTACGTCGGCGCCGGACGCGATCGTTTCCATCGATGCCGGCGGGCGGATCGTCGTGTTCACGCCGGCGGCGGAGCGGATGTTCCAGCGCAATGCCGAGGACGTGATCGGCGCGCCGCTCGATCTGCTGCTGCCGCCGGGGGCGGTCGCAGCGCACGCCGAGCATGTCGACGGCTTCTCGAGATCGCGGCAGACGGCGCGAGTCATGGGCGACTGGCGCAAGGTGCGCGGAATGCGCGCAAACGGCCAGACGTTTCCGGTCATGGCGCACATCGCGCGCACCCAGTTCGAGGGGCGCGCCCTGCTGACCGCGATCCTGCGCGACATGACGGAAACCGAACGCGTCAACGCCGAACTATCCTCGCTCGCCGACGAACGGACACGGCAGGCTGAAAGGGCGGACACGGCCAACCAGGCAAAGACGATGTTCCTCGCGACCATGAGCCACGAGCTTCGCACGCCGCTCAACGCCATCATCGGCTTCTCCGACATCGCTTCGCGCGAGCTGCTGGGACCGCTCGGCAACCCCCGCTACAAGGAGTATCTGCAAGACATCCGGCAGAGCGGCGAGAATCTCCTCGCGATCGTCGACAGCGTCCTCGATCTTTCCAAGGCCGAGGTGGGCGCCTATCGGTTCGACACGATGGCGTTCGACTTGAGCGAAGCACTGGCATCGACGGCCCGGCAGCTGGCGCCACTCATGGAATCCAAACAGCTGGCATTTGCACAGGAACTTCCCGACCGTCTCATGGCGATGGGAGACCCGCGCGCGACGCGCCAGATCGCGGTCAACCTCCTTTCGAACGCGATCAAGTTCACGGCAACCGGCGGAAAATTGACGATGTCGGCGCGCGCGTGCGCAGATCCGCACTTCGTCGAGTTCGCCATCGCGGATACCGGCCGAGGCATGTCGACCGACGACCTCAACCGGGTCGGAAAGCCCTTCGTTCAGGTCGGCGACGCCTACCGGTCGGAGGTGAAGGGCACCGGGCTCGGGCTTGCCATCACCCGCGCCTTCGCCGCCGGGATGGGCGGACGGGTCGAGATCGCCTCCGAACTGGGCGCCGGCACGACCGTCGTCGTCCGGCTGCCGGCGGCCGGCGGCACGTCTCCGACCCCGCCGCCACCCGAAATCCGGCCCACCTAAGCCAAAAAGAGGCCTCGAAAGGGCAAAAAGCCCTCGGAAAGGCCCGAATCCCGGGTTTTTGCCCGCTTTCGGAACCACGGGTTTGTTGCGCCCGCGGCCCCGAACCTATAAAGACGTAGCCTCTAGTTCTACTTTCAGGAGCGGATATATGCCCGTCGGTAAGGTCAAGTGGTTCAACGGCACCAAGGGTTACGGCTTCATCCAGCCGGAAAATGGCGGTGCTGACGTGTTCGTGCACATCTCGGCGGTCGAGCGCGCCGGGCTTCGCGGCCTCAACGAAGGCCAGAAGGTTTCCTACGAGGAAAAGCCCGATCCGAAGAAGGGCAAGACCTCGGCCGACAACCTGAAGCTGGTCTAACGACGGTTCCCCTTACGCGCGGAGCCTAG
>JAYRKO010000769.1:0-1570 GCA_041905745.1 Tagaea sp.
CCGCCGGGACCGGCACCGATGACGACGAGATCGTAGGCGGCTTCGCTCATGTCAGCTCACATGTCCAGGATGAGACGCGCGGGATCCTCGATGCATTCCTTGACGCGCACGAGGAACGTCACGGCCTCGCGGCCGTCGATGATGCGGTGGTCGTAGCTCAGCGCGATGTACATCATCGGGCGGATCTCGATCTTGTCGCCCACGGCGACGGGGCGCGGCTGGATCTTGTGCATGCCCAGGATGCCCGACTGCGGCGGGTTCAGGATGGGCGTGGACATCAGCGAGCCGTAGATGCCGCCGTTGGTGATCGTGAAGGTGCCGCCCGACATCTCGTCGACCGTCAGCTTGCCGTCGCGCGCGCGGCGGCCGAAATCGCCGATCTTCTTCTCGATGTCGGCGAACGACAGCAGGTCGCAGTCGCGCACGACCGGCACGACCAAGCCCTGCGGCGTGCCCACGGCGATGCCGATGTCGTAGTGGTTCTTGTAGACGATGTCGCCGGCGTCGATCTCGGCGTTGACGGCGGGCAGCTCCTTGAGCGCGACCACGCAGGCCTTCGCGAAGATCGACATGAAACCTAGCTTCACGCCGTGGCGCTTCTCGAACTGCTCGTTGTACTTCGTGCGCATGGCCATCGCGGCACCCATGTCGACCTCGTTGAAGGTCGTGAGCATGGCGGCGGTGTTCTGCGCCTGCTTCAGGCGTTCGGCGATGCGCGTGCGCAGGCGCGTCATCTTCACGCGCTCTTCGCGCGGGCCCGTGGCGCGGGGTGCGGCGGCGGCGGCCGGCTTGGGCGCCGAACCGGCGGCGGCGACGTCGGCCTTGGTCACGCGACCGTCCTTGCCCGAGCCGGCGACGGCGCCGGCATCGAGGCCGGCTTCCGACAGCGCCTTGCGCGCGGCGGGGCCCGGCTGCGCGGCGGCGACCGGAGCCGCCTTCGCAGGTGCCGGTGCGGGTGCAGCCGCCTTGGCGGGGGCGGCGGCAGGTGCCGCGGCCTTGCCGGCGACACCGGCTTCGATCTCGCCGAGCTTGGCGCCGACCGAGACCGTGGCGCCCGTGTCGGCGGTGATCGCCGAGAGCATGCCCGCGGCCGGAGCCGGAACCTCGACGGTGACCTTGTCGGTCTCGAGCTCGCACAGCGGCTCGTCCGCCTTCACCGCGTCGCCGACCTTCTTGAACCACTTGGCGATCGTCGCTTCGGTGACGGACTCGCCCATCGTGGGGACTTTGATTTCGACGGCCATTGTCGGGTTCCGTTCTCTGTCGTTCCGGTTCTAGTTCGTCAGACCTTGAGCGCCTTGTCGACGAGCTCGGCCTGTTCCCTGTTGTGGCGCTTGTAGAGGCCGGTGGCGGTCGCCGCGGCCTCCGGACGTCCCGCATAGGACGGTCGCTTGGCGGCGATCTTCAGGTTCGAGAGGATGTTCTCGATGCGGTGCTCGACGAACGTCCACGCACCCATGTTCTGCGGCTCTTCCTGGCACCACACGACCTCGGCGTTCTTGTAGCGGCCGAGCTCGCGCTCGGTCGAGGCGAGCGGGAACGGATAGAGCTGTTCGATGCGCACGAGCGC
>JAYRKO010000770.1:0-1568 GCA_041905745.1 Tagaea sp.
GCGGCGGAGCCGAAATGCAGCAAAAGCGCCTTTTTGCGGCGCGGGCCGATGCCCGGCACCTCGTCCAGCGCCGAGCGTTCGATGGCGGCACTGCGCCGCGTGCGGTGGCTGCCGATGGCGAAGCGGTGTGCTTCGTCGCGCAGGCGCTGGAGGTAGTAGAGGACCGGGTCGCGCGGCTCGAGCTGGAAGCTCTCGCGGCCGGGCATGAGGAATTTTTCGCGCCCCGCGTTGCGGTCGGGCCCCTTGGAGATCGCGACGACGTCGAGATCGTCGATCCCCAATTCGGCCAGAACCTCCATGACAACCGACAACTGGCCGGTACCGCCGTCGACGAGGACGAGATCGGGCCAGGTCCCGCTTTCCCTTGCGGCATCCTCGCGCAGCGCGCGCGAAAAGCGCCGTTCGAAGACCTCGCGCATCATCGCGTAGTCGTCGCCGCCGCCGCCGGTGTCCGACTTTCCGGGGCCGCGGATGTTGAATTTGCGGTATTGGCCCTTCTGGAAGCCGTCCGGTCCGGCGACGATCATGCCGCCCACGGCGTTCGTGCCCTGGATGTGGCTGTTGTCGTAGACCTCGATGCGCTGCGGCGGTGCGTCGAGCCCGAAGACGGCGGCCACGCCTTCCAGCAGCTTGGCCTGTGCGCCGCTTTCCGCCATGCGCCGGGCCAGCGCTTCGCGCGCATTGGCGAGCGCGTGTTCGACCGGCTTGCGCTTGTCGCCGCGTTCGGGGACGAGAATGCGCACGCGATGCTCGGCGCGCGCGGTCAGCGCCTGTTCGAGGAGATCGCGTTCCGGTACGTCCTCGGAAATCGCCACCGCGCGCGGCGGCGGCTTGTCGGAATAGAACTGGCCGATGAAGGCGGCGAGCACTTCGCCGGTCGACAAGTTCTTGTCGTGGCGCGGGAAATAGGCGCGGTTGCCGTAGTTGCGCCCGCCGCGGAAGAAGAAGACCTGAATGCAGGTCTGGCCGCCTTCGGAATGGATCGCCACGACGTCGGCGTCGCCCAGCCCCTCGACATTGATGTCCTGGCGCGCCTGCACGGCCGTCAGCGCGCGGATGCGGTCGCGATACATCGCTGCCGTCTCGAAATCCGTCGCCTCGGCCGCCTTCTGCATCTTCGCGGCGAGTTGCCCTTGCGCGTCGTGCGAACGACCTTCGAGAAAATCGACCGCCTCGGCGACGAGCCGGCCGTATTCCTCCTTCGATATGCGCCCCACGCACGGCGCCGAGCAGCGCTTGATCTGGTAGAGCAGGCACGGCCGGGTCCGTGCGGCGAACACGGCGTCCGAGCACGAGCGCAGCAGGAAAGCGCGCTGCATGGCCGTCAGCGTCTGGTTGACCGCACCGGCCGACGCGAAGGGGCCGAAATATCGGCCCTTGCGGTCGCGGCTGCCGCGGTGCTTGGCGATTTGCGCGAAATCGTGCTCTTCGATCAGCGCGATGTAGGGGAACGACTTGTCGTCGCGCAGCAGCACGTTGTAGCGCGGCATCAGGCGCTTGATGAGATTGCTTTCGAGCAGGAGCGCCTCGACCTCGGTATGGGTCGTGACGATCTCCATGCGCCGCGT
>JAYRKO010000771.1:0-1568 GCA_041905745.1 Tagaea sp.
GCGACGACGGCTACGGCGACGTCAAGGCCGTCGCGCGCATGGTCTGGGAATACGAGAAGATCGGCGTCGGCGGGATCCTGATCGAGGACCAGCAGCGCGAACGCAAACAGCAGCGCGCCGACAAGGCGTCGGGCGTCGTCGAGGAAAGCGTGATCGTCGGCAAGCTTCGCGCCGCGCTTTCGGCCCGCCGAAGCGCGGAGACGTTCATCATCGGCCGGACCGACGCCTATGGGGCCCACGGGCTCGACGAGGCGTTGCGCCGCGCCGACGTTTTCCTCAAGACCGGCGTCGACGCCGTGTTCATCGCCGGGCTTCGCACCCCCGAAGACTATGCGCGCGTCGGCCGGACACTGGGCGGCGCCATCCTGTTTGCGGCGATGTTCGAAGGGTCCGGCACGCCATGGCTGAGCCCGAGCGAACTCGGCGCGATGGGTTTCAAGCAGGTCTCCTATCCGGTCAGCGTCATGTTCCGCGTCGTCGCGTCGATCCGCGGCGCGCTGGCCGATCTGCGCGCGCACGCGGCGGGCGAGAAGGCGATGGCGCCGCTGGCGAATGCCGCGGAAGTCCGGGCTGCGATGGACAAGGCGGTCGCCCTCGAAACCTGGCGCAAGATCGAAAACGAGTTCGCGGGCACGCCGACGGAGACCAGCCGATGATCAAGCCGCCAGAAAAGACCAACATGCCGCTCTTCGGCAGCGATCCGATGGCGGGTACGCTGCGGGCCCTCGGCATTCCCTACATCGCCCTGACGCCCGGCGCGTCGTTCCGGGGCCTCCACGACAGTCTCGTGAACTATCTGGGCAACCGGGACCCCGAGATGCTGCTGTGCATCCACGAGGAGAGCGCGGTTGCCCTCGCGCACGGCTGGACGCGCGTGACGGGCAAGCCGATGGCGGCCGCCCTCCACAGCAATGTCGGCCTCATGCACGGCACGATGGCGATCTTCAACGCATGGTGCGATCGGGTGCCGATGCTGCTGATCGGCGCCGTCGGTCCGATGGACGCCGCGCATCGCCGCCCGTGGGTCGACTGGATCCACACGGCAAGCGATCTCGCCGCGCTCGTCCGCGGTTATACGAAATGGGACAACCAGCCGGCGTCGGTTCCGGCTGCACTCGAATCGCTCGTGCGTGCCTACCAGATCGCGACGACCGAGCCCAAGGGCCCCACGTTCGTCTGCCTCGACGCCACGACGCAGGAGACGCCGCTCGAAGCCGGGATCGATCTGCCAGATCTGGCGCGCTTCCGTCCGCCCGAGCCTGCCGAGCCGGCGCCGGGCCAACTCGCCGAAGCGGTCGAGATCCTCAAACGCGCCAAGCGCCCGGTCATCCTGATGGGCCGCGTCTCGCGCCGCCGCGAGGACTGGGACGCGCGCGTGCGCCTCGCCGAAACGCTGGGGGCCTGCGTCATCACGGACCTGAAGACGGGCGCCACTTTCCCGACCGGCCACCCGCTGCATCGCCATCCGCCAGGCCTGTTCGTCTCGCCGGAAGCCGGCGAACTGGTGCGCGACGCCGATGCGGTCCTGGCGCTGGACTGGGTCGATCTCGGCGGCACGCTGCGCCAGT
>JAYRKO010000087.1:0-8208 GCA_041905745.1 Tagaea sp.
GCGAGTATGGCGGGCCGGGCCGTGCGGTTGCAAGGTGCAGAGTCGAGCGCCTATAACCAGACCCGCATTTCGCGGGCGGAATCCTCCATGATCGTCGTCACCGGCGGGGCCGGCTTCATCGGCTCCAACCTTCTCGCAGGGCTCGAGGCGCAGGGCGCTTCGGGGCTCGTGTGCGTCGACTGGATGGGCAACGGCGACAAGTGGCGCAACGTCGCCAAGCGCCGGCTCGACGACGTCGTACGGCCGGAGGATTTCTTCGCCTTCCTCGCCGCGCGCAAGGGCAAGATCGAAGCGGTCTTCCACATGGGCGCCATCTCCTCGACGACCGAGACCGACGTCGACGCCATCGTGAAGAACAACGTGCGCCTGACCCTCGACCTGTGGGACTGGTGCGCGGAAGCCGGCGTGCCGTTCATCTACGCGTCCTCGGCGGCGACCTACGGCGGCGGCGAGCGCGGCTTCGTCGACGATCCCGATCCCGCCGCACTCGCGCGGCTCGCCCCGCTCAATCCCTACGGCTGGTCCAAGCATCTCGTCGACCGGCGCATCGCCGCACTGCTGGGCGAGCGCAAGGCGAAGAAGCCGCGCCAGCATGTGGGCCTCAAGTTCTTCAACGTCTACGGCCCCAACGAGTATCACAAGGGCAACCAGCGCTCGGTCGTCCACCAGATCTATCCGGCCGCCGCCAAGGGCGAGGCGTTCCCGCTGTTCCGCTCGCACCGCAAGGACGTGCCCGACGGCGGGCAGACGCGCGACTTCATCTGGGTGGGCGACGTCGTCGACGCGATGCTGTGGTTCCGCGCCAACCCGCAGGTGTCGGGCCTGTTCAATCTCGGCACCGGCAAGGCGCGCTCGTTCATCGATCTCGCCGGCGCGGTCTATTCCACGCTCGGCCGCAACGCCAACATCGCCTGGCGCGACACGCCCGAGGCGATCCGCGACAAGTACCAGTACTTCACGCAGGCCGACACCGGCCGCCTGCGCGCGGCCGGCTACGCGAAGCCCTTCACCGATCTCGAAGAGGGCGTGCGGCGCTACGTGCTCGACTTCCTCGCGACCGACGATCCCTACGTCTGATGGCGCTCGCTTTTCCCGCGATCGATCCGATCGCGATCGAGATCGGCCCGATCGCGATCCGCTGGTACGCGCTCGCCTATATCGCGGGCATCGTCGGCGGCTGGAAATACGCCGCAACCCTGAACGCCGGGCGCATCCCCGCGATGGGACGCGAGCAACTCGACGATTTCGTCGTCTGGGTGACGGTGGGCATCATCCTCGGCGGGCGGCTGGGCTACGTGCTGTTCTACAAGCCGGGCTACTACCTGTCCGAACCGATCGAGGCGCTGATGCTCTGGCGCGGCGGGATGAGCTTCCACGGCGGCATGCTGGGCGTCATCGCGGCCATCGTCGTGTTCTCGCTGCGCAACGGGCTCGACCTCTATCGCGTGGGCGATCTCGTGACCTGCGTGGTGCCCATCGGCCTGTTCTTCGGGCGCGTGGCGAATTTCATCAACGGCGAGCTGTTCGGGCGCGTGGCGGCGGACGTGCCGTGGGCGATGGTCTTTCCGCACGGCGGGCCCGAACCGCGCCATCCGAGCCAAATCTACCAGGCCTCGCTCGAGGGGCTGGCCCTGTTCCTCGTGCTGTTCGCGCTGTCGCGACGGCCGCAGGTCTGCGCGCGGCCGGGCATGCTTGCGGGGTTGTTCCTTGCCGGTTACGGCATCGCGCGCTGCGTGGGCGAGCTTTTCCGCGAGCCGGACGCATTCCTCGGCTTCCTGTGGGGCCCGTTGACGATGGGCATGCTGCTGTCGCTGCCGATGGTCGCGGTGGGCGTTTGGCTCGTGGTGTCCTCGAAGGGGCGCGCGTGAACGAGCTGGCGTCGCGCTTGCGCGCGCGCATCGCCACGCACGGCCCGCTGCGCGTCGACGAATTCGTCGAGGCCTGCCTCGCCGATCCGACGCACGGCTACTACCGCACGCGCGCACCCGTGGGCGCCTCCGGCGACTTCACGACCGCACCCGAAATTTCGCAGGCCTTCGGCGAGATGCTGGGCCTGTGGCTCGTCGAACGCTGGCAGGCGGCCGGCGCGCCGGAAGCGGCGCGGCTCGTCGAACTCGGACCCGGGCGCGGCGTGCTGATGGAAGACGCGTTGCGCGCGGCCGGCAAGGCGGCACCGGCGTTCCTCGCCGCCGCGCGGCTGCATCTCGTCGAAATTTCGCGCCCGATGCGCGAGATGCAGGCCGCCCGACTGGCCCGCTTCGCACCCGCCTTCCACGACGCGTTCGACGACGTTCCCGACGATGCGCCGCTCTTCCTCGTCGCCAACGAATTCTTCGATGCGCTGGCGCCGCGCCAGTTCGTGCGCCGCGGCGCGGGCTGGCGCGAACGCGTCGTGACGCTTGCGGGCGACGCGTTCGCCTTCGGCAACGGGCCGGCGGTCGATGCACCGCCGCTGTCGCAAACGCAGATCGACGATGCGCCCGACGGGGCCGTTGTCGAGGCATGCCCCGCCGCGCTGGCGATCGCCGGCAAGATCGGCGCGCGGCTCGCGCGCACGGGCGGTGCGGCGATTGTCGTCGATTACGGCACCGACCGTTCGGGCTGGGGCGACACGCTGCAGGCCGTGCGCGCGCACAAGAAGGTTTCCGTGTTTGACGCGCCGGGCGAATGCGACCTCACCACGCACGTGGATTTCCCGCGGCTGGCCGAGGCCGCGCGCGCGGGCGGCGCCGCCGCGTTCGGCCCCGCGACGCAAGGCGACT
Source organism: Tagaea sp. (assembly GCA_041905745.1). Taxonomy (GTDB): domain Bacteria; phylum Pseudomonadota; class Alphaproteobacteria; order CACIAM-22H2; family CACIAM-22H2; genus Tagaea. The sequence continues at coordinate 2,763 of JAYRKO010000087.1, forward strand.
TCCTGCGCCGCATCGGCATCCACGCGCGCTTCGCCGTGCTCGCGCGCGCCGCCGCGCCCGACGCCGCGCGCCGGCTCGCTGTTGCCAGCCGGCGCTTGCTCGATCCGGACGAAATGGGCACGTTGTTCAAGGTCGTCGCTTTCCAGGCGCCGGCCCTGCCGCCGCCGCAAGGCTTCCAAGGTTGATACGCGCATGCCTCTCGTCACGCTCGGCCCGCTCAACGACATCGACGGCATCCGCCACGCGTTCTTCACGCGGCTGGGCGGCGTCAGCACGGGGCTCTATTCCTCGCTCAATTGCGGGCTGGGATCGGGCGACGATGCGCGCGCCGTGCGCGAAAACCGCGCGCGCGCGATGGACGCGCTCGAACTCGACGCCGACCGGCTGACGACGCTCTATCAGGTCCACGGACGCGAGGTCGTGACGCTTGCCGCACCGCTGGGCGAGGGCGAGCGCCCGAAGGCCGACGCGCTGGTGACCGCGACGCCCGGCGTGGCGCTCGGCATCCTCACCGCCGACTGCGTGCCGGTGCTTTTCTGCGACGCGAAGGCGCGCGTCATCGGTGCTGCGCATGCGGGCTGGAAGGGGGCGATCGGCGGCGTTCTCGAAGCCACGCTCGACGCGATGGCAAAGCTGGGGGCCGAGCCCGCGCGCGTCAGCGCCGGCATCGGCCCGTGCATCGCGCAGCGTTCCTACGAGGTGGGCCCGGAATTTCCGGCGCCGTTCCTCGCCGAGGATCCGGACAATGCGCGCTTCTTCGCGCCCGGCCGCGTCGAGGAAAAATGGATGTTCGATCTGCGCGGCTATGTCGGCGCGCGGCTGGCCCGGGCGGGCGTGGGCGAAATCGGCGCGCTGCCCAACGACACGTGCGGCGAGGCAGACCGGTTCTTCAGTTATCGGCGCAGCTGCCTCAACGGCGAGCCGGACTACGGTCGCGGCCTGTCGGCGATCGTGCTGGAGGGCTGAGATGCCCTATATGCTGATCTTCCTTCTGCTGCTGATCGCGGGGCTGATCGTATCGTGCTTCGCCTGACGCTTGCCCTGTTCGTCGCGCTGGCGCTCGCCGCGTGCGGTCCGCTGCCGCGGCCCTTCCAGCCCGACGACAAGACGGCCGAGGACAATCCGCTGCTGCTGCTCCCCGATTTCGGCGGCGTCGTGGTGCCGCCGGCCGCGGGCCTGCCCGATGCCGCGGCGCGTGCGCTCGCCGAAGCGGTGGCCGAAGCGCTGCGCGATGCCGACGTGCCCGCGAACGTGCGTGCGGGCAATCCCAGCAGCCTCATCCTCGACCTGCAGGCCGACGCCGCAGGCGGCCGCGCGCGGGTGGCGGCGAACCTCGTCGATCCGAAGGGCGTGTCGCTCGCCGAACGGCGGGCCGAGGGCGTCGTACGCGGCGATGCCGCCGACGCCGCGGCGTGGCGGCCGGTCGCGCAGGCGGTCGCCGCCGCGATCGTGGGCGCGATCAAGCCCGAGACGGTGGCCGCGCGCGCCCTGCCGGCGGTGCGCATCGCCCCCATCAAGGGTGCGCCGGGCGACGGCGCGCGCGCGCTCGAACGCAGTCTCGCGTTCCATCTGGAAAAGGCGGGCCTGCGCATCGCCGATACGCCCGTGCCGGACATGATCGCCGTGGCCGGCACGGTGACGATCGCCGATGCGGGGGCCGATACGCGCCGCCTGCGCATCGTCTGGCTGGTGAACGACGCGGCCGGGGCCGAGCTCGGCCGCGTCGACATGCAGAACCCGGTGCCGGTGCGCGTCCTCGAACGCCAATGGGCCGAGCTCGCCTACGAGATCGCCGGCGCGTCGGCCGACGGCATCCGCGACATCGCCGAGCGCGTCCGCGTCCGCACCAAATAGGTCCGTTGCGTCGCTTGGCCGCAGCCGCCGCGACGGCGGGACCGCGCCACGCCCTGTTGCCGTTGCGCGGTCGGCGCAGATCCTGTCGACGTCTTGAAGATCAAGGCTTTAGCTGCTGCGGATTTGGGCATGTTGCGGATCGGCAACGTCTCGTCTTACGCAACTGCAGCAAAATGGGCCGGACGGGTCGCGTGCCGCGTGGCCGCTTGGAAGCGCTAACAGCGATTTTATCGATATTTCTCGGTGGATTTCCCACGCTGCCAACGATTTAGCGAAATTTGCTGCAATGCACAATTCTACTTGACCGGGCTGTCGTACATGCCCATTATTCGTGCGGATTTCGAGCGTGCCCCGGCGCGCCGGACCGATGGACGGAAAGCGCAAACGGAGGGGGCAGCCATGACCAAAGGGAGCAGCAAGATGCCGTTCGGTGAATTCGACTTCGCCAAGATGTTCGAGATGCCCAAGCAGATGGGCGATTTCAAGTTCGCGCCGGTCGACATGGAAGGCGTGGTCGCCGCGCAGCGCAAGAACGTCGAGGCGCTCGCCCAGGCCAACCAGCTCGCCGTCGAGAGCATGCAGGCGATCGCCCGCCGCCAGAGCGAGATCTTCCGTTCGATGATGGAAGAAGCCTCGAGCGCGATGCGCGAAGTGATGGCTGCCGGCAGCCCGGAAGAGAAGGCCGCCAAGCAGACCGAGATCGTCAAGGACGCCTTCCAGCGCGCCGTGGGCAACATGCGCGAGCTGGCCGAACTCGTCGCCAAGTCGCAGACCGAGGCGCTGGACGTCGTCCAGAAGCGCGTCGCGGACAGCCTCGACGAGCTCAAGGCGCAGATCGCCAAGAAGAAGTGAACCTTCGCGGGCGCGCCCCGCGTCGGCTATAGAAAGGGCCCCGGCGGCAAGCCGGGGCCCTTTTCTTTTGCCGGATCCGAACCATGGCCGAGATCGAATTCAAGGACTTCGAGCGCGTCGACATCCGCGTGGGCACCGTGCTCGCCGTCGATCCGTTCCCCGAGGCGCGCAAGCCCGCCTTCAAGCTGCGCATCGATTTCGGGCCCGAGATCGGTATCAAGCGCAGCTCGGCGCAGATCACCGTCCACCATTCGCCCGAGACGCTGGTGGGCCGGCAGGTCGCCGCCGTCGTCAATTTCCCGCCGCGCCAGATCGGCCCGTTCATGAGCGAGGTGCTGACGCTTGGCTTCCCCGACGAGAACGGCGCGGTCGTGCTGATCGCGCCTTCGCGCGCGGTGCCCAACGGGGGCAAGCTCTTCTAGGAACGGGCTGCTAGGATGCCGGCCATGCGCGTTTTCGCGATCCTCGCCATGGCCCTCGCCGCTGTACCCGCCCACGCCGACGAAGCGAAGGATTTCCTCGCTTCCTTCGGGCCGCCCGGGCTTTCGGCGGACGTGGCGGCGTTCGTCCGAACGCATCCCGCCTTGCGCGACGTGCCGGCGCCGTCCTTCCGCGCGATCCATTACGACCGCATCGCGTCGAGCGAGAATGAACTGCAGATCGCCGGGCACGAAGAAGGATTGACGCGCGTGCGCCTGTCGCTGGCCGCCGCGGCGGGCGAGGCGGAACGCGAGTTCGCCGTCGGTCTCGGCGGGCTCCTGTTCCTTGCGCGCACCGACGGCGCGCGCGTGCGGGGCCTGAGCGACCGCGCGACGTGGGTCGCGCGGATCGAGGCGGTGGAAGGCGGGCTTTTCCCGCTCGCCGCCGGCAAGCGGCTCACGATCGATTACGTCCTGCAGGAAGGCTGGTACTTTCCCGGCGGTGCGCCCAACCCGGCCCAGCGTTTCGGGCGCTGGCGCGTGCGCGAGACGTTCGAGGTCGCCGGCGAGGCGCGCGAATGTCCCGAAGGCGGGCGCGATGCGGTGTGCGACGGCTTCACGGTCGTGCAGAGCTGCGCAGCGGACGGCAAGATGGTGCAGGACGGTCGGCCGATCGCGCCGCCGCCGCTGTGGTTCTGTCAGGTGCGCGCGGAACGGCGCTACTCGACCAGTCTCGGCTGGTCGTGGCATCCGGCGGTCGGCTCGCCGCGCACGATCGACGCGGTCGATCGCTGAACTAGTCGGCCGCGTAGCGCTTCTCGCGCTCCCAATAGTCGGGGAAGCCGACGGCTTCCTGCAGTTCGGGGAAGGTCAGGTGCGGCGGCTGCGTGACCGACGCACCCGGCACGACCGACGCGTAGGTCTGGCGCAGCGCCGAGATGACGGCCGTGAGCCCGACGACCGGGTAGACCGCAAGGCGATAGCCGATCTCCTGCAACTCGGCCGCCGGCAGCACGGGCGTCTTGCCCTCGAACACCATGTTGGCGAGGCACGGGCGCGGGATCGTGCGGCAGAAGCGCTTCATCTCCTCGACGTTCTCGGGTGCCTCCAGGAAGATGATGTCGGCCCCCAGTTCGACGAAATCCTGGCAGCGCGCGAGCGCGTCGTCGAAGCCGTTGACCGCGCGCGCGTCGGTGCGCGCGAGGATAAGGATGTCGCCGCGGCCCGTCGCGCGCAGCGCATCGCGCGCCTCGACGGCGGCGCGGATCTTGGCGCGCGCCTCGGCGCGCGGGACCACGAGCTTGCCCTTCGTGTGGCCGCACTTCTTCGGGCTGACCTGGTCTTCGAGCATGATGGCTGCGGCACCCGCGCGTGCGTATTCGCCGACCGTGCGCTGGACGTTGAGCGCATTGCCCCAGCCCGTGTCGCCATCGCCGATGACCGGCACGTCGCCCGCCGCCGCAATGCAGCCGCGCAGGCTGTCGAGCATCTCGGCCATCGAGATGAGACCGGCGTCCGGCTGGCCCAGCCGCGCGCCCGAAACGGCAAAGCCGCTCATGAACACGACCTTGTGGCCGGCCTCGCACGCGATCTTGGTCGACAGCGCGTCGAACACGCCCGGCATCGCGTGGAGGACGGGCTCGGCGAGCAGGCGGCGCAGGCGTTCGGCGGCGTTCATGGCGTGACTCCGGGCGGCGATTTTCCAGTTGCGGCGGCACGTTAACCCGGCGCCGGCGACCCGCCAAGGCCGCTTGACCCGCCGCGGACGAGGGCCTACCTAACCGGCATGGCAATCCGCGAAGTCCTCGTCGCGCCCGATCCGCGACTCAAGATCAAGGCCAAGCCCGTCGGCCGGGTCGACGCGTCGATCCGTGCGCTGATGGACGACATGGTCGAGACGATGTACGCCGCCAAGGGCATCGGCCTTGCCGCACCCCAGATCGGCGTCGACAAGCGCGTGATCGTGATGGATCTCGCGCGCGAGGGCGAGCCGCCGGCCCCCCGGAAATTCGCCGATCCCGAGATCGTTTCGGAATCGGACGAGACGGTGCCGTGCGAGGAAGGCTGCCTGTCGGTTCCCGACCAGTACGCCGAGGTGGAGCGGCCCAAGCAGGTCCGCGTGCGCTATCGCGACGAGAACGACGTCGTTCAGGAAATCGACTGCGACGGCCTCCTCGCCGTGTGCATCCAGCACGAGATGGACCATCTCGACGGCGTGCTGTTCGTCGACCATCTCTCGGCGCTCAAGCGCAACATGATCCTGCGCAAGGTCCAGAAGGCGCGCCGGCAGAAGGCTGCCGAGTAGCCGCCGGCCGCGCCCC
>JAYRKO010000772.1:0-1563 GCA_041905745.1 Tagaea sp.
ATTTCGATCGCCGCGGCCGCGCGGCCGCCGGGCGTCATGCGCTGGCGCCGCCCGCGTAGTTCGGCGCGGCACGCTCCATCGTCACGTCGTGGACGTGGCTCTCGCGCAGGCCCGCGGACGTGATCTTCACGAAGCGCGCGTTGGCCGCCATATCCTTGAGCGTGCGGCTGCCCGTATAGCCCATCGAGGCACGAAGCCCGCCGACGAGCTGGTGAACGACCGCCGAGACCGGACCCTTGTACGGCACGCGGCCCTCGATGCCCTCGGGCACCAGCTTCAGCGTGTCCTTGATCTCCTGCTGGAAATACCGGTCGGCCGAACCGCGCGCCATCGCACCCACCGAGCCCATGCCGCGGAAGGATTTGTACGAGCGGCCGTTGAGGAGATAGACCTCGCCCGGCGCCTCGTCGGTGCCCGCGAAGAGCGAGCCGATCATCGCGCATTCGGCCCCGGCGGCCATCGCCTTGGCGAGATCGCCCGAATACTTGATGCCGCCGTCGGCGACGACGGGCACGCCCGCCTTGCGCGCGACTTCCACGCAGTCGAGCAGTGCGGTCAGCTGCGGGATACCCACGCCCGCGACGATGCGCGTCGTGCAGATGGCGCCCGGGCCGATGCCGACCTTGACGGCGTCCGCACCCGCATCGATCAGCGCCTTGGCGCCGTCGGCGGTGGCGACGTTGCCCGCGATGATCTGCGTGTAGTTCGAAAGCTTGCGGATCGCGCGCACGCTTTCGATGACGCCTTCGCTGTGGCCGTGCGCGGTGTCGACGACGACGATGTCGACCTGCGCGTCGAACAGCGCGTCGGCGCGCGCGATCCCGTTCTTGCCCACGCCGGTGGCGGCGGCCACGCGCAGGCGGCCCTTCTCGTCCTTGGATGCGTGGGGGAACTTTTGCGCCTTCTCGATGTCCTTGACCGTGATGAGGCCGATGCAGCGGTAGCCTTCGTCGACGACCAGCAGCTTCTCGATCCGGTGCTGGTGGAGAAGCCGCTTGGCCTCGTCCTTCGAGACGCCCTCGGTGACGGTGACGAGGCGCTCGTGCGTCATCAGTTCGCGCACCGGCTGCTTCAGGTTCGTGGCGAAGCGCACGTCGCGGTTGGTCAGCACGCCGACCAGCTTGTTCGAACCCGCCTCGACGACCGGCAGGCCGGTGATGTGATGGGCGGTCATGACCGCCAGCGCGTCGGCGAGTGTCTCGTTCGGGCCGATCGTCAGCGGATTGACGACCATGCCGCTTTCGAACTTCTTCACCTTGCGGACTTCGTTGGCCTGCGCGTCGATTTCCATGTTTTTGTGGATGACGCCCAGACCGCCGGCCTGCGCCATCGCGATGGCGAGCGCGCTTTCGGTGACAGTGTCCATGGCGGCCGAGACGAGCGGGATGCCGAGTTCGACGTTGCGCGTCACGCGCGTGCGCGTGTCCACGTCTCCAGGCAGGACCGACGAAGCGGCCGGCTCAAGGAGGACGTCGTCGTAGGTCAGTGCGTCTCGGATTTTCATGCCGCCTCCGGATCGGGAAGTGGCGCGCATGAATACACCAGACCTACCCCGACTGGAAC
>JAYRKO010000773.1:0-1562 GCA_041905745.1 Tagaea sp.
GGCTTGCTCAATGGCCGCCGCGCGGGCTGCCGGGCTTCAGGACATACTTGCGATCGCAGTAGGGGCATTCGACCGCGTCGCCCGCGGCCATCGTCAGATAGACGGTCGGGTGGCCGAGCGCGCCGCCACCCCCGTCGCAGGCGACCGTCGTCGATTCGACCGTGATCGTTTCGGGCGGCGGGAGGACGTTTGCGGGGCTGGCCATGATGCGGTTTCCGGAATGTTTGACCCTGTCGTGGCGCGGATGATACCCAATGCGCGTCCCGATGCAATCCACGAACGATCCGATGCCGGCCGCCGCCCTCGAAATCGAGGGCCTGACCAAGATCTACGCGCCGCGCGGTGCCATGCCCGCGAAGACGGCGCTCGACCGGGTCGACCTCGTCGTGCCGCGGGGCGAGATTTTCGGCCTGCTGGGCCCCAATGGTGCTGGCAAATCGACGCTCATCAACATCCTTGCGGGCCTCGTCAACAAGACGGGCGGCCGGGCGCGCGTCTGGGGCATCGACATCGACGCCGATCCGCGCGCGAGCCGTGCGGCCATCGGCGTGGTGCCGCAGGAACTGAACATGGATCCGTTCTTCACGCCGCGCGAACTGCTGGAGCTGCAGGCCGGGCTCTATGGCGTGCCGAAGGCCGAGCGGCGGACCGAGGCGATCCTCGCGGCCGTCGGGCTCGCCGACAAGGCGGACGCCTATTCGCGCACGCTGTCGGGCGGCATGCGCCGGCGCCTGCTCGTCGCCAAGGCGCTGGTCCACGCGCCGCCGGTGCTGGTGCTCGACGAGCCGACGGCGGGCGTGGACATCGAACTGCGCCAGGGCCTGTGGAACTACGTGCGCGAACTGAATGCGGCCGGCACGACCGTCGTGCTGACCACGCACTACCTCCAGGAAGCCGAGGAACTGTGCGATCGCATCGCGATCATCAACCACGGCAAGCTGATCGCCTGCGACACCAAGGCGGCGCTGCTGGCGCGACTCGACGCCAAGGAACTGCGTCTGACGATCGACTGCGATCTCGGCCACGTTCCGCCGGCTCTCGCGGCCTTCGGCGTCTCGCTCGACGGCGCGCGCACGCTCGTCGCGCATTACCGGCCCAGCCGCATGCGCGTCGACGACCTGCTGGCGGCCGTGCGCGCCGAGGGGATCGCGGTCGTCGATCTGACGACGCGCGAAAGCGATCTCGAAGACGTGTTCCTCCAGCTCGTGCGCAGCGCGCCCGCGGCGGCATGACGGGGATGCGCGCGATGGCAGCCGCCTTCGCCGTCCTCCTGCTCGGCGCCTGCACCCCGGCTCTCGAACCGCGCGGACCCGACGTGCAGGCGGCGCGTCTGGCGGACGATGCCTTCGAAATGCCCGACGGCGCGCGGCTTCCCTACCGTCTGTGGCCGTCGGCGAGCGGCGCACCCAAGGTCGTGGTGCTGGCGCTGCACGGCTTCAACGACCATTCGCGCGCATGGGAAATGCCGGCCGAGGCATGGGCCCGGCGCGGCATCGCCACCTACGCCTACGACCAGCGCGGTTTCGGGCGCGCACCCCATCCCGGCATCTGGTCGGGTACGG
>JAYRKO010000774.1:0-1555 GCA_041905745.1 Tagaea sp.
GATCGGCGGACTCGAACGTCGCCGTCACTTCCTTGGTCTCGGAATTGAGGCTGGTCCAGTCGACGATCTGGCCCGGGCGCAGGTCGCAGCCCGACAGGTCGCAGCCGCGCAGCTTGGCGTGGATGAAGCTCGCCGCGCGCAGGTCGGCCTTCTTGAAGGTCGTGCGCGACAGGTCGCAGCCCGAGAAATCGGCCGCGAACAGGTCGGCCATCGACAGATCGCAGTCGAGGAGCTTGCCTTCCGCGAAGGAGCAGCCCGACAGGATCGCGGAAGAAAGATTGCCGCCTTCGAGGATGGCGCCCTTGAAGCTCTGCCGGCGCGCGTCGGCGCGCTGGCCGCCCGGCCGCCCGAACAGGAAGGCGCTGTGCCGGTCGGCCAGCCATTTCAGCCGCATGGCGTTGGACGAGGCGGTCGGCCCGCCGGAATTGTTCGCGTCACTCATGTCCGAGAGGCAGATTAACCCCCCCGGAACGCGGTAGACTAGTGACATGACTGCCGATTCGGGTTCCCTGCCGGATTTATTTGGCGAATCGCCGCCGCCGCCCCGCCGGCGCGCGCGGGTGATCGTGCTGGGCAACGAAAAGGGCGGCTCGGGCAAGTCGACCGTGGCCATGCATCTCGTCGTGGGCCTGCTGCGCGAAGGGGTGCGCGTGGGCACGATCGACGTCGATTCCCGCCAGGCGACGCTGACGCGCTATCTGGAAAACCGCGCGCAGACGATGGAGAAGCTGAAGCTGCCGCTGCCCATGCCCGACCACCGGCTGGTGCCGCGCTCCAAGCTTCTCGGCGAAGAGGCGATCGCCGACGAGACGCGCCGCTTCGAGGCCGCGTTGGCCGAACTGGCCCCGCACTGCGAGGCGGTCGTCGTCGACACGCCCGGCTCCGACCAGACAATGAGCCGCGTGGCGCATTCCTACGCCGACACGCTCGTCACGCCGATGAACGACAGCTTCGTCGATCTCGACCTGATCGCGAAGGTGGAGCCGGTGACGCTCAAGATCATCTGCCCGTCGGCCTACAGCGCGATGGTGTGGGAACAGCGCAAGGTCCGCGCGAAGCGCGACGGCCAGTCGATCGACTGGATCGTCGTGCGCAATCGTCTCAACGCGGTCGACGCGCGCAACAAGCGCAACATGTCGCAGGCGCTCGACGCGCTCTCGCGCCGCTTCGGCTTCCGCCAGTCGGCGGGGCTGGGCGACCGCGTGGTGTTCCGCGAACTGTTCCTGATGGGGCTCACGCTGCTCGACCTGCGCGAACGCGGCATCCAGACGCCGCTGACGATGAGCCACGTCGCCGGCCGGCAGGAAGTGCGCGCGCTCATCAACTCGATCGGCGTGCGCGAGGCGCCGGCCCCGGCCGCCGTGCCCACGGCGCTGCCGGCGGGCGAGCCGGTCGCGGCCGCCCTCTAGCGCGCATGCGCGCGCACCCCTATCTCTAGGGGAATGTTTCTCCTCTACATGATCGCCGGCGTCGTCCTCGCCTTCGTGCTGTGGACGCTCCTCAAGGCGCTCGCGAACGCGCCGCCCGGGAAGGTCGCGGCGGGCGCCAAGGTCGC
>JAYRKO010000775.1:0-1541 GCA_041905745.1 Tagaea sp.
GGCGCGGAAGGGGCGGTCGGCCTCGTCGGGCGCGACGGCGTCCTGCGCGCGATGGCGGCCCCCGACGGCCGTGCGCTGGCGCCGGGTGCCGACATCAGTGTCCATCCCGGCTGGCCGGCGATCGCGCACGGCGACGGCGAAACGGCGCAGATCCCGGCATCCGGGGGCATTGGTGCGCGCCTTCTGGTCGCGGAGGCGCTGCCCGACTGGCCGCTTTCGGTTTTCGTCGAGATGTCGACCGCAGAGCTCGACATGCACGCCCGCAGTCTCGATGCGCCGATCCTCGCTGCGGGCGGAATGGCGGCGGGCGCGGTGCTCGTGCTGGGCTGGCTCCTGCGCCGACGCCTGCGCGAGCTCGAACGCGCGCAGCATGCCATTCTCGATCGCGAGCGACGTTTCCGCGACTTCGCCGAGACGACCGCCGACTGGTTCTGGGAACAGGACGCCGACCTGCGCTTCACCTTCCTGTCGGACACCAATTTCCTGATCGCCGGAACGCAGCCCGAGGCGCAGTACGGCCTGCGCCGCGAGCAGAGCGGCATCATGGGCGTGGACGAGCCGACATGGGCCGACCATCGCGAGAAGCTGGAACGACGCGACGCGTTCCGCGATTTCCGCTACGAGCGCTTCGACGCCTTCGGCCGGCGGCGCTACCTGTCGATCAGCGGCAAGCCGATCTTCGACGAGCGCGGCCGCTTCCGCGGCTATCGCGGGTCGGGACGCGACATGACCGAGGAGATGGAGGCGCGCCAGGCGCTGGCCATCGCCAAGATCCGCGCCGAGGACAGCGAGCGGACGCTGCGCGACGGGATCGAGGCGCTGCGCGACGCCTTCCTGATGTTCGATGCGAGCCGGCGCGTGCTCATGTGGAACCGCATGTACGAGGAGATGTATCCGCACGTCAGCGGCCATCTCGAGGTCGGCATGCTCGCCTACGATCTCATGAACCTGCATGCCGCATCGCCCCTCTACACCGTTGCACCGGGCGAGCGCGAGGGCTGGATCGCCGAGCGGCTCTCCTTCGTGATGCGCGGCGGCAATCCGCGCGAGGAGGAGCTGACGGACGGCCGCACGATCCGTCTCATCGGCTTCGCCACCGCGTCGGGCGGCGAGGTCCATCTGTTCCAGGACGTCACGGCGGAGATCGCCGCGCGCCGGACGCTGCTGCAGTCGAAAGAGGCCGCCGAAGCCGCGAGTGCCGCCAAGTCGCGCTTCCTCGCGACGATGAGCCACGAGGTCCGCACGCCGATCAACGGCGTGATGGGCATGGCGAGCCTGCTGCTCGACAGCTCGCTCGACGCCCAGCAGCGCCTCTACGCGCAGTCGATCCGCGACGCGTCGGACTCGCTCCTGCAGATCATCAACGACATCCTCGATTTCTCGAAGCTCGAGGCCGGCCGGCTGGAATTCGAGGACATCGTCTTCGACCTGCGGGCGCTCGTGCGCTCGACGGTCGAGATCGTGGCGCCGCGCGCGCGCGCGAAGGGGCTTTCGCTCGACTGGCGCATCGACGGCGAGGTGCCCGACCGCCTGCGCGGCGA
>JAYRKO010000776.1:0-1531 GCA_041905745.1 Tagaea sp.
GCGGGCTCAAGATCTCGGGCGGGCTGTCGCTGATCGGCGCGGTGGTGGCGGAGTTCGTGGCGGGAACCGGCGGCAGCCAGTCCGGCCTCGCCTACCGCATCCTCGAATCGGGCTACCAGCTGCGCATCCCGCGTATGTTTGCCGCACTCTTCATGATCTCGCTTTCGGGTATCGTGATCTTCCTATGCCTGTCGATGCTGTCGCATCTCGTTCTGCGGCGCTGGCACGAAAGCGCACTGAAGCGGGAAAACTGAGATGAGCGGCGCCTTTTTCGAAGCGCCGCGCGCGGCGGATTTCGCGCTGCGCAACGCGCGCGTGCCCGCTTCGCTGGCACCGGGCGCGTCGGCCCCCGCCACGCCCGACGGCCATCTCGACGTCGACATCGCCGTCTCCGCCGGGCGCATCGCCGAAATCGCACCCGCCGGCACGATGGATGCGGGCCGCGGCCCCGACCTGCGCCGCTCGGTCGTGTGGCCGACTTTCGCGGACGTCCACACGCATCTCGACAAGGGCCATATCTGGCCGCGCGCGGCCAACCCGGACGGCACGTTCTTCGGCGCGCTGACGACCGTGATGGCCGACCGGCAGGCGAACTGGAACGCCGCCGACATCGAGGCGCGCTTCGATTTCGCGCTGCGCTGCGCCTATGCGCACGGCGTCAGCGCTGTGCGCACGCATCTCGACAGCTTTTCCCCGCAGGCCGAGATCTCGTGGCCGGTGTTCGCGAAGCTGCGCGACAAATGGGCGGGGCGCATCGCGTTGCAGGCGTCTTCAATTCTCGCGATGGATCCCTTCGCCACGCCCGAGGGCGACCGGCTCGCCGACCTGGTGGCCAAGCACGGCGGACAGCTCGGCTGCGTCACGCGCCTTGCGGGCGAGGACCATGTCGGCGTGCCCGCCAATTTCGACGACTACATGACGCGCGTGTTCGAGCTGGCCGAGGCGCGCGGGCTCGATCTCGACCTGCATGTCGACGAGGCGGGCGATCCCGAAGCGCGCACGATGATCCGCATCGCGCGCATGGCGGCGAAGCGGAAATTCAAGGGCGCCATCCTGATGGGCCATTGCTGCTCGCTGGCGGTGCAGCCCGACGACGCGATCGAGGAGACGCTTGCGGCCTGCACCGAAGCGCGCATCGACGTCGTCAGCCTGCCGATGTGCAACATGTACCTGCAGGGGCGCGAAGGCGGCCGCACGCCGCGCTGGCGCGGCGTCACGCTGCTGCACGAGATGAAGGCGCGCGGAATGCGCGTGGCGGTCGCCGGCGACAACGTGCGCGACCCGTTCTACGCCTACGGCGACCACGACATGCTCGAAACGTTCGCGCAGGCCGTGCGCATCGTCCAGCTCGACCATCCGATGGGCGACTGGGCGAAGGCCGCGACGACGACGCCGGCCGACATCATGAAACTCCCCGCGACGGGCCGCATCGCGCGCGGACTGCCCGCCGACCTGATCGTCATGCGCGCGCGCAGCTATTCCGAGCTTCTCTCGCGCCGCCAGGCCGACCGGGTCGTGCTGCGCGACGGCA
>JAYRKO010000088.1:0-8019 GCA_041905745.1 Tagaea sp.
GAGCGACACGCCGCGCAGGATGTCGTTTCCGCCGAGCCTGATCCGCAGATCCTCGACGACCAGGTCAGCCATGGAGCTTCACTCCCAAACGCAACGCGACCAGCAGGCCGATTGAAATGAGCGCGACATTGACGCACGAAAGGCACGTCACGATGTCGACCGCACCGCCCGCCCAGCGCGAGACGACGAGCGAGCCGATGACCTCGGTCCCCGGCCCCAGCAGGTAGACCGCGGTCGAGTATTCGCGCACGAAGATGAGCAGGATCAGCAGCCACGCCGCGAGCATGCCGTTCTTGATGAGCGGCACCGTCACGTCGCGCATCGCGCGCCCGGCCCCCGCCCCCGTCACGCGCGCCGCCTCTTCCAGCTCGGGTGCCACCTGCAGCAGCGCGCTCTGGATAAGCCGCAGCCCGTAGGCGAGCCACACCAGCGAATAGGCCACCCACACGGCGAACAGCGTCGTGCGCAGCGGTGCGAGCGGCGTGGTGAACAGGAACACCCAGAAGATCGCGAGACCGGCCACGATGCCCGGCATGGCGCGCGGCAGCATGACGATGTAGTCCGCAAAGCGCGCCCAGGCCGAGGCCCAGCGGTGCTGCGCCAGCCCCAGCAGCGTGTAGCAGCCGATCGAAAGCGCGCCGCCGATCGTGGCGATCAGCACCGTGTTGACGATCGCGTGGACGACTTCGTTGTCTTCGAACAGCTCGATGTAGTTGTCGAGTGTCAGCACGTCGGTGAGCGAGATGCCGATGCCCCAGCTCGACACGAACGAGCGCAGCACGAGACCTGCCATCGGCAGCGCCACGGTCACGAAGAACCACAGCAGGATCAGCGTCAGTGCAGGCACGCGCCACGGCCCCAGCGGCACGAGGTTCGTGCGCACGGCCTTGCCCTTGACCGCGACGAAGCGCTGCGCGGTCCGCAGCAGCCGGCGCTGGATGAAGACGAGCGGCAGCGCCACCGCGAGGATCACCATCACGACGACGGCCATGAGCTGGTAGGACGGCACGCCCAGCTTGTTGGTGAGCTTGTAGAGATACGTCGAAAGGACGAGCAGCCCCTGCGGATCGCCGAGGATCAGCGGCAGGCCGAACACCTCGAAACCGAGGAAAAAGATGAGCACGCCCGAGAAGAGCAGTGCGGGCTGGATCATCGGGATCGACACGTCGCGGGCGATGCGGGCCGGTCGCGCGCCGGTGACGCGCGCGGCCTCCTCGAGATCGCCCGACAGCGACTTGAGCGCCGCGGACGCGTAGAGATAGACGTGCGGTGCGTGCGTAAGCCCCGCGATGACGACGAGCGACGTGAACGAGTAGATGTCCCAAGGCTCGGGACCGAGATACTTCTTCCACCAAACGGTGACGAAGCCCACCGGCCCCATCGACACCACGTAACCGAACGCGAGGACGAGCGGCGACAGGAAGATCGGCACGAGCAGAAGCGGCTCGACCCAGCTGCGGCCGGGCATGTCGGTACGCGCGATGAGGAACGCCAGCAGAGCGCCCAGCGGCACCGAGATCGCCGTCATGCCCACGGCCAACGCGGCCGTCGTGCCGAGCGCGCGCCAGAAATCCGCCTCGCCGAACACGAACCCGTACGCCCAGAGCGAAAGCTTCGCCTTGGGGTCGAAGAACGGCGCGTCGAGGAAGCTCTGGTACGCGATCAGCAGGATGGGTGCCAGCACGCACAGCGCCGTGGTCGCAACCACGGCGCGGCGCGGCGTATCGCTGGCGACGGCGACCCTCATTTCTTGATCGCGGCCTGCCACTTGTTCATGAAGTCGAGCCGCTTGCCCTGCTCGAGGGTTTCGAGCAGTTCGCGGCTGACCGGGATCGGACGGGCCTTGTCGCCGAGCTTGGCGTTGACGGCCTTTGCGGTCTCGGTGCCCTCGACGTCGTCGCGGATCGAGAACAGCTCGGCCTTGGCGATCGCCGTCTGGCCGCGCTTCGACAGCAGATAGTCGAGGAACAGCTTGCCCGCGGCCGGATGCTTGGCCTTGGCCGGAACGAACGCCACGCGCGTGGCGATCAGCGTGAAGTCCGACGGCCAGACCATGGCGAGGTTCGGGTTCTTCTTCGACGACAGCAGGCCGTACGACGCGAAGATGTTGTACGCGATCGTGTGCTCGCCCGAGCCGACCTTTTCGATCATCGCGCCGGCGCTGGTGTAGAACTTCCCTTCCGCGGCCCCCATCGCCTTGAAGAGGTCCCACGACTTCGCGTCGGCGATGGCGTCGCGGTTCATCATCAGGAAGCCGACGCCCGAACGCTCGGGATCGTAGGCCGTGATCTTGCCCTTGTAGGCCGCCGTCTTGGTCGAGAGCAGCTTGGCGAGATCGGCGTGCGACTGCGGCACGTCGCCGGCGGGCACGAGCGACTTGTTGTAGACGATCGCCATCGGCTCGTACGTCGTGCCGTAGGCCATTTCGTCGAAGACCGACCATTTCGGCAACGACGGGATTTCCGGCGAGGCGTATTTGGCCGCGAGCCCGTCGGCCGCAAGCTTCACCTGCAGGTCGGGCGCCGAGGACCAGGCCAGGTCTCCCGTGCCGGTGCCGGCCGCCGATTCCGCGATGATGCGGTTGTAGAGCTCGGTCGAGTTGAGGTCGTTGAATTCGACCTTGATGCCGTAGAGCGTCTCGAAATCCTTGATCAGCGGCGCGGATGCCTTGGCGTCGGTCGTCGAGTAGATCGTGACCGTCCGCTCCTTCTTCGCGTCCTCGATCAGCTTGGCGTAGGTCGCCGGATAGCCGGCCGGCGCCTGTGCCGCGGCCGAACCGGCCAGCAGCGCGCCGAACGCGGCCGACATGAGCATTGCCCGAATCTTCATCGCTTCCTCCCAATCCCTTCGCGGCGAGGAGGCATCCGGAACCGCCGACGGCGGCGGACGCACCGCGAAATTGCCGGGTCGGGTATCTTTTCCGACCGGCTTCGACCGCCAGAATGGTCAATTGGCGGCGGCCGATCAAGGCCATCTTGGCCCGGGAGGATCGGGATTTTGCGCCGCAATGCAGGAAATCCGACGCCGGCGGCGGCCAGCGTCGGATTCCGGCAGGCCCGGCCCCGCGCGAATGCGGGTTGCCGGGCGTCCCTCAGCTCTTGGCCGCGCGCAGTGGTACCGCGAGATAGAGCGCGTCGCCACCGCGGCGCAGATAGACAGCGATCGCTTCGCGATGCTCCGATCGCGCACGCTGGACGGCCTTGACGACGTCCTCGGGGTTGCGCACGCGCTGCTTGTCGACCTCGACGACGCGGTCGCCCGGCTTGAGCCCGGCCTTGTCCGCCGGGCCGTCGTCGAGCACGCCGGCGACTACCACCTCGCCCTGGGGCCCGCGCGCGAGCTGCACGCCGAGCCCCGGCCCCTCGCCCTTCGCGTCGGGTGCATTCGCCGCGACCTTGTCGTCGCCCGGCAGTGCGGCGAGATGGACCTCGCCGGCCGTCCGCCGGCCGTCGCGCCAAAGATCGAGCGTCACGCGCGTGCCGGCGGAGAGTTCGCCCACGCGCCGCGACAAATCGCGCGGGCTTTCGATTTTTGCGCCGTCGAGCGACAGGATCACGTCGCCGCGCTTCAGTCCGGCCGACGCGGCCGGACTGTCCTTCTGCACCGCGCTGACGAGCGCCCCCGACGCCACAGGCAGCTTGAGCGCGGCCGCGAGCGCCTCGTCGATGGCTTGCGTCTGCACGCCCATCCATGCGCGGTCGACCTTGCCGTGCTCGCGCAGCTGGTCGACGACCTTTCGCACGAGGTTCGAGGGGATCGCGAAACCGAGCCCGACCGAGCCCCCGTTTGGCGAATAGATCGCCGTGTTGACGCCGACGACCCTGCCGTCGGCATCGAACGTGGGGCCGCCGGAATTGCCCTGATTGATCGCGGCGTCGATCTGGAGATAGTCGTCGTACGGCCCCGAGCCGATGTCGCGCGAGCGGGCCGAGACGATACCCGCCGTCACCGTGCCGCCGAGGCCGAACGGATTGCCCACCGCCAGCACCGACTGGCCGATGCGCACCTTGTCGGAATCGCCGAACTCGACCGCGACGAGAGGCTTGGCCGGCTCGACCTTGAGGAGTGCGAGATCCGTGCGCTCGTCGCCGCCCACGCGCTTGGCCGGCAGACGCGTCCCGTCGGCAAAGACGACCTGGATGTCCTCGGCCCGGCCGGCGACGTGGAAATTGGTGACGATGTAGCCCTTCGGGTCGACCACGAAGCCCGAGCCCAGCGCCTTCGTCTTGTGCGGCTGGCCCGGCCGCTGGCCGAAGAACGGCGCGAAGGGCGTGCCGCGGAACTGCGGCGGGACGTCGGCCTCGGAATCGACCTCGGTCGTCGTCACGGTGATCTGCACGACGGCGGGCGTGACCGCGGCCGCCAGATCGCTGAAATCGGGAAGGTTGTGCGCCGCGACCGGCGGGGCCGCCACGGCGGCGCGCTCCGCAAGGGGCGAGAAGGCCAGAAGGGCCGAGAGGGCCGCGGCACCCAGCAGTGCGCGGCGCCCGGATTTGTTCAGATTGTTGAGCATCGCCTTTGACTCCTGTCGAAAGGTTGCGATGCCCTTTTGTTTGGGCGCGGATCGTGGCGGGACCTTGGCAATCCCGGGGACAATTCGCGGCGAAGGATTACGGCGTGTTACGCCGCCCGTGCCTACCCGGCGATGCCGGGATTGCCTTCCATGCCCGCAAGGCCCGGCAGGTTCAGCTTGGGCGGCGCCACCGTCTTTTTGGCGCGCAGATGGCGCGCGACGAGGTCCCAGATCGGCTCGCCGCCGGCGGCTTTCGCCTCCTCGGCGACCGGCGCCCAGCCGGCGACCTTGTAGGTCCTCGACGCCTCGATCGCGCGTCCCTTCAACGCCATGTCGGAAATCCGCCGACCCGCCGGGGCGGTCGGGTCGCAGCGGTACGAAAGCCCGCCCACGCGCACCATGTCCCCGCCCTGCTGGTAATACGGGTCGGGGTTGAAAAGATTGTCGCACACGTCCTCGAGCACGATCTTGATCTGCTCGCCCGACATCTCGTTGAGCGTCGTATACGGGTAGGTGATCGCCGTCTGGTCGAGCAGGTTTTCCATCGTGATCGCCTCGCCCGGCAGCACGCTCGTGCCCCACCGGAAGCCGGGCGAGAACGCGATCTCGGCGTTCTTCTCGGCCATCAGCGCGTCGAGGATCAGCTGGTCGAACGTGCCGTTGAAGTTGCCGCGGCGATAGAGCAGCCCTTCGCTGACCGCGAGCTTTTCGCCCAGCTTCGCGACGTGCGGCGCGCGGATCTTCTCGATCAGCGCTGCCATCGCCGCGTCCGGCGCCAGCAGGTCGGCGAAGACCGGCAGCAGACGGTAGCGGAAGTCGCTGACCCGGCCGTCGCGCACGTCGAGATCGAGCACGCCGAGGAACTTGCCGTTCGAGCCGGCGTTCGTGACGAGCGTCTTGCCGCCCGCATTGGCGACGATCGTGGGTGCCGGCACGCCGTCGTGCGTGTGGCCGCCGAGGATGGCGTCGATGCCGCGCACGCGCGAGGCCATCTTGAGGTCGACGTCCATGCCGTTGTGCGACAGCACGACGACGGCCTTGGCCCCCGCGGCGCGCGCCGCGTCGACCGTGGCCTGCATGTTCTCTTCCTGGATGCCGAAGGTCCACTCGGCGACCATGTAGCGGGGATTGGCGATGGGCGTGTACGGGAAAGCCTGCCCGACGATGGCCACCTTCACGCCGCCGATCTCGCGCATCGTATAGGCTTCGAACACCGGATCGCCGAAATCGGCGGTCTTGATGTTCTGGGCGAGGATGTCGATCTTGCCGGCGAAGTCGTTCTTGGCAATCTGCTCGACGCGTTCCTGCCCGTAGGTGCACTCCCAGTGCAGCGTCATCAGGTCGACGCCCAGCAGCTTCGCCGCGTCGACCATGTCCTGCCCGTTCGTCCATAGCGACGTGCCGGAACCCTGCCACGTATCGCCGCCGTCAAGCAGAAGCGCGCCGGGCCGCGTCGCGCGCACGCGTTTCACGAGCGTCGCCAGATGCGCGAACCCGCCCACGCGCCCGTAGCGCTTCGCCAGCGCCTCGAAATCGAGATGGGTGAAGGCGAAGGCCGCGCGAGAGCCGGCGGCGAGGCCGAACTCCTTCAACAGCGCCGTGCCGACCAGATGCGGTGGCCGGCCACGCATCGCGCCGACGCCGAGATTAACATTCGGCTCGCGGAAATGGATGGGCAGGAGCTGCGCATGGCAGTCGGTGAAATGCATCAGCGAGACGTTGCCGAACGCCGGCGCGTCGTAGAGCGCCGCTGCTTCTGCCTGCGCTTTCGCCTCGCGGCCCGGAAAGGCAAAACCCACCGCTGCCCCGGCGGCGATGACGCCGAGGAATTCCCGCCGATCCATGTCAGTCCGTCCCTTCCGCGACTACTTGTTCACGGGCGATTCCGGATCGAGGAGGAGCGCCAGGATGTCCTTCAGCTCCTGCTCTTTCAGGATCCCCATGTGGCCGAAACGCGGCATGTTCGAGCACGCGTTCGAGGATTTCGAGTTGTAGATCTTCGCCCACGTCTCGCGCTGCGCCTGCGCGGAGTTCCCCTTGAGCTTTCCGTAGTTGTAGAGGCTCGGGCCGATCGTGCCGTACGAGATTTCCTTCTTGTCGATCTGGTGGCAGTTGTAGCAATTGCCGCCATTGGCTTGATTAGCCGCATCGGTCCAGGTGAGACCGCGTCCGCTCTGCGCAACGCGTTCGCCGTTCTTCCAGTCGCCGAGCAGCTTGCCGTCGGCCGGATACTTGACCGTGGCGAGGTTCGCCTTCTCGATCGCCTCGGCCTTCTTGATGCTGGCCTTGGCGTTCGCCTTGGCGGGATCGGAGCAGAAGGCCTGCGTCTCGTCCTGCTTCAGGCGGTCCGTCGTCACGGTTCCGGCGTTGCGGAAACCGGACTGGAGCATCGACGCGAACGTCTTGTCGTCCGCGCTCTTGCCCCACGAGGATTGCTGCGCGTGCGCCGGAGCGCCCGCGAACAACGCGGCGGCGAGTGCGGCCGCCGGAACGATCTTTCGGATGATCTGGTTCATGGCGGTTCGCCTATCGCTTGATGCCGGGGGTATCGACGGTCGCGCCGTTCGCAGTCGACGCCATGAACATCGACAACGCGATCGTCAGGTCCGACGCGTAAGCCGGTTCGGGGAAGCGCTGCTGGCGGAAACAGTCGTTGATGCGCCACTGCATGGACCACATCTGGCCCGCCGAGACACGGTAGGCCGGCCACGTCGTCCAGCCGGCGGCCGCGCCTTCCTTCTTCGTGATGTTCGGCAGATCCTGCAGACGGATGCGCCGGGCATCCTCGCCGTGGCACGTCGCGCACGAGAAGTCGTGCGGACCCGCCTGGAAGAAGAACATCCGCTTGCCCAGTTCGTACATCTGCTTTTCCTTGGGATGCGCGGTCGAAACCTTGACCTTCTGGCCCTTGGAAGCGCCCGAGATGTACGCCGTCAGCGCGACGAGATCGTTCTTCTTCGGCGTGCCGAAGCGCGCCTCGACATAGTCCTTCGTGTCGATGCCCTGCAAAGTCGACATGCAGGTGAGCAGGCGGGATTCGAGGTCCTGCACCCGGTCGGTGTCCTTGAAGTAGCGCGGCAGATGCGCGAACGCGCCATCGACCTTGCCCGCGCCCAGACCGAGATCGCACTTTTCGAGCGACGCGTTCTTCGGTCCCGCGGGCTTCTTCCACAGCTCCTCGCCGGCCATCTCGAACAGCTCGGCCGGGTTGCCGTCCTTCAGCGCTTCGCGATAGGCGTCGATGCCCTTCGCGGTCTCGTCCTTCTCCTGAGCGACAGCGCCGAACGCGACGACCGAAAGCACGGCTGCCGCGACCAGCGCCGGGGGGATTCTGGCGCCCATGGAACTTCTCCCTTTTCGTTTCTTCGTTCGGACCAGCATTCGCGCGGACGGCGTCAGGTGACGGCCGTCTCGTCGGTGCGCGTCTCGCCCTTGTTGTCGAGCCACGTCACGCTGACCTTGTCGCCCGCCTTGCCGCCCTTGATCTTGAAGGCGAAGTACGGGTT
>JAYRKO010000089.1:0-8004 GCA_041905745.1 Tagaea sp.
CGACGACCGCGCCCGCATCCTTGATGCGCCGGACGATGGCGGCGTCTTCGGTGGGCACGTTCTCGGTCATCGTCGTCGACCCGTAGGTCGTGAGGATGTCCTTCGTCGGGTGCACGTCCTTGATGCCCACGGGCACGCCCGCCAGCACGCCCGGATCGCCGCCCGAGGCGATCTTCGCGTCGACCTCGGCCGCCCAGCCGCGGGCCTTGTCCTCGGCCAGCGTGCAGATCGCGTTGACCTTCGGGTTCTCGGCGGCGATGCGCGCGAGATGCGCCTCGAGCACCTGCATGGCCGACAGCTCGCGCGACTTCACGCGCTTGGCGATCTCGCGGGCGGACAGGCGGACGATCCAGGACTCGGACATCGGGCGGGAACCTCGGGGCTCGGATTTAAGTAGGAACTGGCGAATCCGACGGGGGGTTGCCGCCCCCGACACGTTCCCGTACCGTCCGGCCATGCCCGATTCAAGCGCCGTGTTGCCCGACTGGCGGGCCTCCGCCTGCCCGCACGACTGTCCGTCGACCTGTTCGCTGGAGGTGGAGCGCCTCGACGCGCACCGCATCGGCAAGGTGCGCGGTGCGCGCGACAACGACTACACGGCCGGCGTCATCTGCGCGAAGGTCGCGCGCTATGCCGAGCGCCAGCACCACCCGGCCCGCCTGTCGCAGCCGCTGCGCCGCGTGGGCCCCAAGGGAAGCGGCATCGACGGCTTTGCGCCGATCAGCTGGGACGAAGCGCTCGACGAAGTCGCCGCCCGCTTCAAGGACGCCGCCGCGCGCCACGGGGCCGAGACCGTGTGGCCCTATTTCTACGCCGGCACGATGGGGCTCGTTCAGCGCGACGGGATCGAACGGCTGCGCAACGCGATGGGCTATTCGCGCCAGTATTCGACCTTCTGCGTGACGCTGTCGGACACCGGCTGGAACGCCGGTGCCGGCGCCAAGCGCGGGGCCGACGCGCGCACCATCGCGGATGCCGACCTGATCGTCATGTGGGGCGGCAACCCCGTTTCCACGCAAGTCAACGTGATGACGCACGTGGCGCGCGCGCGAAAGACGCGCGGGGCCCGGTTCGTCGTCGTCGACCCCTACCGTACGCCGACGGCCGAGCAGGCCGACCTGCATCTGATGGTGCGGCCCGGTACGGACGCGGCCCTCGCCGTCGCGGTCATGCATGTGCTGTTCGCGGAAGGCTTCGCCGACCGCGACTACATGGCGAAGTACACGTTTGGCGCCGCCGAGCTCGAAGCCCATGTCGCGACGCGCACGCCCGAATGGGCCGAGGCGATCTGCGGCGTGCCGGCCGCCACGATCCGCGACTTCGCACGGGAATTCGGCCGGACGAAACGCACCTTCGTGCGTCTGGGCTACGGCTTCTCGCGCCACCGCAACGGCGCTTCCTCCATGCACGCGGCCGCTTCGCTTGCCGCGGTGACGGGTTCGTGGAAGCACAAGGGCGGCGGCGCGCTCTACGCGCAGTCGGCGATCTACCGTCTCGACAAGACGATGATCGAGGGGCTCGACCGCATGGATCCCAAGATCCGCCGCCTCGACCAGAGCCGCATCGGCGCGGTGCTGACCGGCGACCGGCGCGACCTCGGCGACGGCCCGCCCGTCACCGCGATGCTGATCCAGAACACGAACCCGATGAACGTGGCGCCGAACCTGTCGAAGGTGCGCGCGGGTTTCTCGCGCGAGGACCTGTTCGTGTGCGTGCACGAGCAGTTCCTGACCGACACGGCGCGCATGGCCGACATCGTGCTGCCCGCCACGACGTTCCTCGAACACGACGACATCTACTACGCCAGCGGCAGCACCTATCTTCAGGTGACCAAGAAGGTCGTCGAGCCGTTCGCCCAGGCGCGCGCCAACCATTACGTCCACTGCGAGCTGGCCAAGCGGCTGGGCGCCTCGCACCCCGGCTTCGACTTGAGCGAGTGGGAAATCATCGACTGGACGCTGAAGGCCTCGGGCTATCCGTCGGCCGACGAGGTCCATGCCGGGCGCTGGTACGACAAGGGCAGCGCGTTCGACACGACGAACTTCCTCGACGGGTTCGCGCACGCCGACAAGCGCTGGCACTTCAAGGCCGACTGGGCGAAGTTCGGCGACGGCTGGAAGGCGATGCCCGCCCTGCCCGACCAGATGGCGAACTACGACGCCGCGACGAAGGACAAGCCCTTCCGCCTCGTCGCCGCACCCGCGCGCAGCTATCTCAATTCGACCTTTACCGAAACGCCGGGCTCGCGGACACGCGAGGGCAAGCCCGCCGCGATGATCCATCCCGACGATCTCGCGATGCTGGGCGTTGCCGACGGCGCGCGCGTACGGTTGGGCAACGAGCGCGGCTCGCTCGTCCTCGCCGCTAGGTCGTTCGACGGCGTGCTGCGCGGCACCGTCGTGGTCGAGAGCATCTGGCCCAACGACGCGTTCGAGGAAGGGATCGGCATCAACGTGCTGACCTCCGACGATCCCGGCTTCCCGGCCGGCGGTGCCGTTTTCCACGACACCGCCGTCTGGGTCCGCAAGGCCTAGATCGTTCCCACGCCGCCGCCCACGACGACGTCGCTGCCGAGCATGTAGCTCGACTCCTTCGAGGCGAGGAACACCGCCGCGTCGGCGATCTCGCGCGGTTGGCCGAAGCGCTTCGCCGGCACGCTCGCGCGCAGCGCATCGGCCGTCGCCGCGGCCTCCTCGGGCGACATGCCGAGCTTGCCGAAGATGGGCGTCTCGATCGGGCCGGGGCTGATCGAATTGATGCGGTAGCCCTTGGGCGCGAACTCCGCCGCGATGGCGCGCGTCAAGCCCGCGACGGCCGCCTTGGTCGCCGTGTAGACGCTCGTGTTGGGCATGCCGCGATGCGCGACGACCGAAGCGTTGAGAATGACCGAAGCGCCGGGCGCGAAGTGCGGTAGCAGCGCCTGCACGAGGAAATAGGGCCCCTTCACGTTCGTCGCGAAGATGCGGTCGAAATGCGCCTCGTCCGCCGCTTCCAGCGGCGCGAACTCCGCGATGCCGGCGTTGGCGAACAGCACGTCGAGCTTGCCGAACTTCGCGGCGATCTCGGCGGCGAGGATCTTTTGCGCGGGCGCATCGGCTGCGTTCGAGCGGATGGCGAGGACCCCGTCGCCCAGATCCTTGCGTGCGGCTTCCAGCCGCTCCGGGTTCTGGCCGGTGATCGCGACGCGCGCGCCTTCCGCCTTGAAACGGCGCGCGGTTTCGAGGCCGATGCCCGTCGTGCCGCCGGTCACGAGCGCGGTCAATCCGTTGAGACGGTTCACTGTTTTTCTCCTTGATCGGATGAGGGGTATTATGTATCGTTTGGTATATAATAAGCGCTCCGATCCGACGTCAAGGTATTTCTTACTGAAGAGTACAAAAATATGCCCGCCGGCCGCCCCCGCTCCTTCGACCCCGACAAGGCGCTCGACGCCGCCGTGTGCACGTTCTGGAAATACGGCTACGACGGCGCCTCGCTCGACGCGCTGACCGCCGCAATGGGGATCAACCGCCCCAGCCTCTACGCCGCGTTCGGCGACAAGGCGGCGCTGTTCGAAAGCGCGCTGCGCCGCTACCAGACGACGGCCTGGAAGGGCATGCGCGCCGCCTTGGACGAGGCGCCGGATGCCGGCGCCGCGATCGACGGATATTTCGCCGCCGCGCGCCGCCACGTCGCCGGGCGCGGCACGCCGCGCGGTTGTCTGGTGGCGAGCGTGCTGGGCGAAGTCAGCGAGGCCGACCCGCGCTGGCGCAAACTTGCTGCCGAACTCCTCGCCGACGGCCAGCGACACATCGCCGACAGCCTCGCGCGGTTCCTGCCGGCGGACACAGCCGCCCGCGCCGCAACGCTCATGGGCCTTGCCGCCGGCGGCTTCGCCGTCCTCGCGCGCTCCGGCGGAACGCCGGCGATGCTCGATGCGGCGCAAGCAACGGCCGTCGCGGCAACCCGCGCGCTGGTGGGACTGCCCGCATCTGCTGGCACGGAATCTGCTTAGTTCATCGCATGTCGCAGGCGCTGAACCGCCCTTTGGCGGGCTTCAGGGCAGGTGGACAGGTTTCTCCCCAACTTCGGGCCGCTGCCTTCGGGCGCGGCCCCTTCTTTTTGGGGCCTGCGCCCGCAAAGCTGGCAGGGACTGCCGAAATTTTGGCATCCTCGCGCTCCCTTTTCCTTTCCCCGAACGCCGGAGCGCGCCGATGGCCGACACGATTGCCCACCTGAAGCTCACCTACGAGGGCGCCCGCAAGATGCTGGCCGCCGCCGTGGCGAAGGCCGAAGCGATGGGCGTGCCGCAATGCATCGCCATCGTCGACGACGGCGCCAACCTCCTCGCCTTCGCGCGCATGGACGGCGCCAAGATCCTGTCGGTCGATTCCGCGTGGCGCAAGGCGATGACGGCAGCCTCGAGCCGCGCCTCGACCGGCGGCATGGCCGAAGGGCTCGACATCCGCCTCGCGATCGCGACGCAGGGCAAGCTCGTCAACGTGAAGGGCGGCGTACCGGTGATCGTCGACGGCAAGACCATCGGCGCGATCGGCGTGGGCTCGGGCACGGGCGACCAGGACCTCGAAGTCGCCAAGGCGGGCCTGGCGGCACTGGCGGGCGCGAAGACGGATTTCTGACCGGCGCGCGGCCGGTCACGCGATGGTCAGCGAGGCCGGTTCGATCGTCTTGAAGAAGCCGGTCACCGTGCGGCCGTCGGCCGAGAGCGGCAGGATGAGGCGCGTGTAGCCGTACCGGTGCCCGTCGATGGTCACGTAGTCGCGCCGCGCGAGGCTGGGCTCGCCCGTTTCGGCGATGCGCACGAGGCTGTCGAACACGATCCCGGCGTCGGTATCGTTGAAGAAGCCGCGCAAGCCCCGGATCGACGAACCGAAATGCGCGCGCTCGCCGACATAGTTGCCCGCGATGCGCACATGCACGTCGCGCCGTTCGGGCAGGTAGTCGAGCAGCATCGTGTAGGGGAGCGCCTCCTCGGGGACGAGCGACATGTCCATCGCCGCGGGGATCTTGCCCCCCGCCCGGCCCGCCTTCCAGGCGGCGAAGCATTTCGACAGGACAGGGCAATCGCCGATCGTGGCCATCGGCAGCTCTGTGTACCGGTCGAGCTTCAGGCCCGGCGGATCATTCTGCATCGTCGGTTCTCCACGATGGACCCGACCGCCCATTCCGGCCGGGCAGATCCTTCCGGATCCTGTCGAGATCGAACATGGCCGGATCGAAATCCGCCCAGCGCAAGGAGACAAGGCGCAGCATCGAATCGAAATCCTGCGCTGTCGGCCCGCCGCGACGTCCGCGCGCGACCTCCCAACGCTCCATCAGCGGCTCGATGTCGAGTACGAAGGCGCGCAGCGACGCGGTCATCGGCCACAGGCGCGCGGCAAAGGCCGGCAGGTCGCGCATGGCCGCGAACGGATCGGCGACGAGCTGGTCGGCCGCCATCGCGCGGGCCGACGCCCACACGACCGCATCGCGCAGGCCCCGCGCGGTCGCGCGCGCGGCATCGGACTGCTGCGCGTTCTGCCGACCCCCCGCCGTGCGCGCGAGCGCGCCGAGGCACTGCTGGACCGCGATGATCGCGCGGCAAAGCCAGTCCACCCGCGCCGTGTCGGTCGCAATCTGGGCGATGTCCGAGGAATCGATCCGAATCGCGCCGGGCAGCCCCCGGTCGTGGAGCCAGCGCGTCAGTTCCCGGCAGACGGCCTGAAGGTCGTTCTCGACGTCCTTGGGAGCATCCGGCGCGCCGATCGCGAGGCTGAGCCGGCGCAAGGCCCGCGCTATCCTGTGCGGCTTGGGCGTCCAGGACGGGCGCCCGTCGAAAAGCTCGTCGGGCAGCGTGTCGCCCCTTCGAAGCGTACGGCGGAAACGCAATGCAGCCGGCACGAAGCGAAGCGCGCGACGGTCGGTCGAATCCGCGGACAGCCCCAGCATGACCGGCACCTGGTCGAGCTTGATGGCGGTTCCGAGATCGCCAAGGGTCTGGCGCATGACGATCTCGCGGTCCATGCCGGCCGCGAAATGCGCGTCGCCGCGGCCGAATTCGGGATGAGCCAGTTCCAGTCGCATCTTCCGTTGGCGGGGGTGGGCCGAACGATTTCCGCCCCCTCAATTAGGACGATCGGGGCCGATTTCCAGCCCCCGCCGGTGCGGCGGCCGGCCGCAGCTTCTGCAGCACCACGGCTGCAATCCCGAGGCACAAGCCCGCTATGTCCAAGACCGGGTCGGGGTAGACGAAGGCAAGTGCCGCGGCCACGAGAAGAACGCGCTCGAGCGACGTAGCCCGCCGCAGCAGATAGCCGTGCAGCCCGGCCGCGAGGAGAAGAATGCCGAGCGAGGCCGTCATGCAGGCTTTGAGGATGTCGGGCCAGTCGCCGATCAGCAGCAGCGACGGGTCGTAGACGAACATGAACGGCACGATGAAGCCCGCGGCCCCCACCTTCATCGCCGCCCAGCCCGACGCCCACAGGTCGGATTTCGCGAGGCCTGCGGCCGCGAACACGGCCAGCGCCACCGGGGGCGTGATTGCCGACAGGATGGCGAAGTAGAACGCGAACATGTGCGCGGCCGGCGTGGGCACACCCAGTTTCATGATCGCCGGAACGAGCAGCGAGACCATGATGATGTAGGCCGGCGTCGTGGGCATGCCCATGCCCAGCACGATTCCCGCAAGCGCCGTGACGACCAGCGCCAGCAGCAGCGTGTTCTGCGCGAGGAACAGCACCCATTGCGTGAACTGGATGCCGATTCCCGTCAGCGCGATGACGCCGATGACGATGCCCGCGCACGCGCACGCCATCGCGACCGAGACCGAGTTCTTCGCGCCGTCGATCAGCGCGTCGGTCACGCCCGACCAGCGCAGTTCCTTGCGCGTGTTCGCGCGCAGCATCGCGACGGGAAAGCACGACAGCATGCCGGCAAGCGCCGCGAGCGGGGCCGAATAGCCGTCGATCATGCCGTAGAGGACGACGGCCACCGGGATGAACAGGTGGCCGCGCTCGCGCATCACGTCGCGCAGGCGCGGGCATTCCTCCTTCGGCAGGCCCTTGAAGCCCTCGCGCTTGGCCTCGAAATGCACCGCGCCGAAGCAGGCGACGTAATAGAGGATCGAGGGGATCAGCGCCCAGAGCGTCACCTGGAAATAGGTCGTCTGCAGGTATTCGGCCATCACGAAGGCGGCGGCCCCCATGATCGGCGGCATGATCTGCCCGCCGGTCGAGGCCACCGCCTCGACCGCCGCCGCGAAATGCGGCTTGAAGCCGGTGCGCTTCATCAGCGGGATCGTGATCGGCCCGTCGACCATGACGTTCGCCACCGCCGAGCCGGAGATCGTGCCGAACAGCGACGAGCTGATGACCGACACCTTGCCCGGCCCACCCGCCTGCCGCCCGGTCAGCGCGAGCGCGAAATCCATGAAGAGCTGGCCCGTGCCTGTGCGCTCCATGAACGAGCCGAACAGCACGAAGACGAGCACATAGGCGGCCGAAACGCCCAGAGTCGAACCGAAGATGCCCTCGGTCGTGAGATACGTCTGGTCGAGCAGCGCCGAGAGCGAAATGTTCGTGCCGAACAGGCTATAGGCGATGAAGACGCTTGCCGTGATCGGCAGCGCCCAGCCGATGCAGCGGCGCGTCGCGTCGAAGACGAGAACGATCGCGAGCACGGCCATGATCTGGTCGAGTCTCGTGGGCTCGTCGATGTACTGGATGCGATTGACGAGATAGTCGTAGTTGGCCCACAGGTAGCCGATGAAGACGGCCGAACCCGCCAGACACAGCCAGTCGACGATTTTCGGGTTCTGCTGCTCGCCCGACGACGTCGCGGGATAGACGAGGAACACCAGCGCCATTGCGAACAGCAGATGCCCGCCGCGGAAAAACAGCGCCTCGGGCGGGGCGAACGCGATCACCCACATGTGCCAGAGCGACATCGCCGTGCCGACGGCCGCAATCAGCACGCCGACCGCGCGCCGGTAACCCGTCTCGCCCATACGCGATCACTCCCCCCGGA
>JAYRKO010000090.1:0-7996 GCA_041905745.1 Tagaea sp.
GCGTCGAGGTCGGATCGAATTGCCTTGAAAGTCATCGATTTAACCGCCTAATGTCTGCCCCACAGAGGAACGGCCCACGCAAATCGGGCGGAAAGCCCTAGCAGAACGCTAAGGAACTTAGGGTACCCGACTGCGGGGATCAAGTATCTTTTTCTACGTGCACCGTCGACATAGTCCGATTATCCGACTGCTATCATTGGATTTTCGGAGGGGCCCGGAGGACGCATGCCTGACGTGGTAATCAACGGGGCCGAGGGCCGGCTTGAGGGACGGTTCCTGCCGGGCCCGAGCGAGCGTGCGCCCATCGCCCTGCTGCTGCATCCCCACCCGCAGCACGGCGGCACGATGCACAACAAGGTCGTCTATACGCTCAATCAGGCCTTCACGAAGTGCGGCTTCTCCACACTGCGTTTCAACTTCCGTGGCGTGGGCCGCAGCCAGGGCAGCTACGGCCGCGGCGAGGGCGAGCTGCAGGACGCCGCCTCGGCGCTCGACTGGCTGCAGCAGAACAATCCCAACGCGGCGAGCTGCTGGATTGCCGGCTTCTCGTTCGGCGCGTGGATCGGCATGCAGCTTCTCATGCGCCGGCCGGAGATCGACCGTTTCGTGTCGATCGCGCCGCCCGCCAACATCTTCGATTTCTCGTTCCTCGCCCCGTGCCCGTCGTCGGGCCTGATCGTGCAGGGCGACCGCGACGAGGTCGTGCCCGAAGACGCGGTCCACAAGCTTTCCGAAAAGCTCGCCAAGCAGCGCGACATCACGGTCGACTACCGCGTGATGAAGGGCGCCAATCATTTCTTTGCCGAGAAGCTCGACAAGCTCGAAGCGATGGTCGCCGAATATGCGAGCGTGCCGGTCCCGGTAGCCCCGCCGCCCCCTCCGCCGCCGCCCCCGCCGGTGGTCGCGGACAAGAAGCAGCCCTCGCCGCTGCCGCCCACGCAGGTATCCGCGCGCACGGCTGCACGCAACGGCAAGGCGGCGGCCGCCGCCGCCAAGGCCCCGGCCAAGCCCGCGAAGAAACCCGCAAAGAAGCCCGCCAAGCGCTGATCCGCGCCATTTGAAGCGCGTGCGGGCGGCGTGCTATGTCGCTCCCGCCATGACCGAACCGAAATCCGAATTCCTGCGCGAGGCGAAAGCCCGCGGCTTCGTCCACTCCATCACGGACGAGGCGGCGCTCGACGCCAAGCTCGCCTCGGGCACGCCGCAGGTCGCCTATATCGGGTTCGACGCGACGGCGGACTCGCTGCACGCGGGCAGCCTCGTCCAGATCATGCTGCTGCGCCTGTTCCAGCGCACGGGCCACCGCCCGCTGGTGCTGATGGGCGGCGGCACGACGAAGATCGGCGACCCGTCGGGCAAGGACGAGGCGCGCAAGCTGCTATCCCTCGAGGACATCGCCGCCAACACGCGCGGCATCCGCAGGATCTTCGACAAGTACATCGATTTCGGCCCGGGCAAGGCGCTGTCGACCGACAATGCCGAATGGCTCGACGAGCTCAAATACATTCCGCTGCTGCGCGACGTCGGCCGCCACTTCTCGGTCAACCGCATGCTCTCGATGGACTCGGTCAAGCTGCGCCTCGAACGCGACCAGCCGCTGTCGTTCATCGAGTTCAACTACATGGTCCTGCAGAGTTACGATTTCGTCGAGCTCGCCAAGCGCCACGGCTGCATCATGCAGATGGGCGGCTCGGACCAGTGGGGCAACATCGTGATGGGCGCCGAGCTCGGCCGGCGCATGGCAGGCCTCGACCTGTTCGGCCTGACGACGCCGCTGCTCACCACCTCGTCGGGCGCCAAGATGGGCAAGACCGCCGCGGGTGCGGTGTGGCTCAACGCCGAGCGCCTTTCGCCTTACGACTATTTCCAGTACTGGCGGAACACCGAGGACGCCGACGCGGTCCGCTTCCTCAAGCTCTTCACCGACATGCCGCTCGACGAGATCGCGCGTTACGAGAAGCTCGCCGGCGCCGAGATCAACGAGACGAAGAAGAAGCTCGCCTTCGAGGCGACGAAACTTTGCCACGGCGAGGCGGCGGCCGCCGAAGCGGCCGAGACCGCGCGCCGCACCTTCGAGCAGGGTGCCGCCGCCGAAGGTTTGCCGACGATCGAAGTGCCGGGCGGCGAGCTTGCGAAGGGCATTCCGGTGCTCGACCTATTCGTGCGCGCGAACCTCGCCGCCTCGAAGAGCGAGGCGCGCCGGCTCGTGCAGGGAAAGGGCGCCAAGCTCAACGACGCGGTCGTGGAAAGCGACGCAATGGTCGTCAACAGCGGCCATCTCGGCGCCGACGGCACGATCAAGCTGACGGCCGGCAAGAAGCGCCACGCGCTGGTGCGCGCGGCCTAGCGGTTCCCGTCGTTGGGCGCGGTCGGCTCCGGCGGCGCGTCGGACGGCAGGGCCGGCCCGCTCGAGAACACGCCGAACAGCCGGCGCAGGAAGCCGGGCGCAAGCGTGGACAGCGGATTGACGCTGATCTGCGGATCGCCGGTCGGTCCCGTCGCGCGATAGGTCGCGGCGAAGACGCCCGAGCCGCGCTCGCCCACCAGCAGCTGGCCCAGGATCGGGATGTTGCCGAGGATCGAGTTGACCGCGTAGGCGGGCACGAGCGTGCCTTCGAGGTCGATCGTGTCCTCGTCCAGATCGAGAAGGCCGCGCGCCGTGACGCCGAGCGCCGAACCGTACATGCGGCCCTCGCGGATCTCGATCTTCGGCTCGGGCCACGCGAAATCGGCATCGAAGCGCGTGAAGCCGATCCCTTCGCCGCGCAGGCTGTCGAGGATGCCGGTCAGCAGCGCCACCGACAGCAGCCGCGCGAAGACCGGCGCGTTCGCCACGCGGAACCCCTCGATCGACATCTTGCCGACGATCGCGCCGTCGGCGCGCGCCGGGTCGACGGCACCGGCGACCTGGAAGCGCCCGCCGATCACGTTCGACGAGACGTCGAAGGCGTGCAGGAACGCGCCTGCGTCCTCCGCGCGGCCGTCCAGCCGCCCCGTCCCGCCCTTCGTCGCGTCGAGACGGATCTCCAGCGCGCCGCCGTCCGGCAATGCGGTCGTACGGGCGGTGCGCGCGTCGAGGCTGGCGCGCTCCCAGCGCCGCGGGCCGCGCGCGGCGTCGAGCTTCAGCGCGTCGAGTTCGCGCCCCTCGCCCAGCTTCAGCTTCGCGAGGTCGAGCCGCACCGCGAGATCGGGACGGTCGGGCTCGGGCTTCGACTTGTCTTCCATGAACGGCGTCACGTCGAGGAAGGCGCCCGCCGCATCGAATGTCGTCGCCGCACCCGGTGCGGCGCGCCGCGCGGAAAAGCGCGCGAGATCCGCGCGTCCGGCGAGCGTCACGCGCTCGAGATCGGCCGCGCGCCACGTCTTTCCGGCTGCGTCGAACTCGACCCGGCCGCGGGCACCCATGCCCTCGCCGGCGAACTCGACGATGTCGATCGTGCGCAGCACCTCGTTGCGCAGCGCCATGCGCAGGCGCGCACGTGCGGGCTTGCCCGCCCCGCGCTTCCAGTCGAGCTCGGGCACCGCCAGCGCCACGTCGGCGAGGTCGAGATCGACGCTCACGTCGCGCCGCCCGTCGCGGTAGGACTGCGTCGTCAGGTCGATGCCGGCCGTGCCGTACGCGTAGGGCGCGAAATCGAAGCCGAGCCGGCGCTGGGCGTCGGGATCGGCGCGGCCGCGCGCGGTCGCGCGCTCGACCGTTTCGGCGGCGGCCGAGAATTCCCGGCGATAGACGATGTCGGCCGGCGCGCCGGCGAGCCGCACCTGCCCGCGCACGTCGAGCCCCTTCTCGTCGACGCGGAAATCGATGGCGCCGCGCTCGATCGGCTCGCCCAGAACCGCGCGCTGCTGGCCGAAATCGGCGACCTTGCCCGACGCGACGATGCCGATCTGGTCGAGCTTCAGCTTCGATTCCAGCGGGAAACGCAGCACGAGGCGCGCGTCGGCCGCACCCGAAAACGCCTCGGGCGTCTCGCCGATGCGGCCGAGGAAACCGAGCGGCTTCATGTCGGCGACCTTCAGGATGTCGGGCGCGGGCCCCTTCATGCGCACGTCGATCGCGGCGAACTGGTCGGGGACGTCGAGGCCGGTGATGACGACGGTCCCCTCTTCGACGCGGATCTGGCCGATGGCGCCGCCGCGCGCCTTGATCTCCAGCTTCTTGGCGTCGAGCACGGCGTTGCCGGCCACGCCGCGCACGGCCGGCAGGCCGTCGAGATAGCGCACGCTCACGCCCTCGACCGCGAAGTCGAGACGCACGCGGTCGACGGCCACCTTGCGCCAAGCGTCGTCCACGACGTGCAGCGCCGCCTCGGCGACCGCCGAGGGCACGCGCCCGTCGGCGAGGTTTTCCGCGACCCATTCGCGCGCGTTGTGCGCGACGGGCAGCGGCCACAGGCGCGACACGTCGGCGGTGGTCACGCCCGTCAGGTCGGCGCGCAGCGCCACGCGCGGCCGACCCAGCGCGTCGTCGACCGAGCCCGTCAGGCGGATCGCCGGGCCGGCGAAGTCGGCGAAAAGCTCGTCGAGATCGACGCGCGACAGATCGTCGGAAAGCCGCGCGCGCAGCGCGAAGGTGCGCAAGGCGACCGGGGCGGCGAACAACGCGGGATCGGCGATGCGCCCGCCCGAGGCGTCGAGCGTGACGTGCGTGCCCTCGGCGCGACCGTCGGCGGTGAGCCGCGTCCACACCTGCAGGTCGGCCACCGCCTCGATGCCCGCGAGCGGCGCAAGGCGCGGATCGATCGAGGCGAGGCCCGCGATCGAGATGCCGCCGAGGCGCATTTCCACGTCGGCGGCCTCGTTCTGCGCGACGTAGAGCGCGTCGAGCCGCGCCGCGATGCGCTGGCCGCCGATGCTGACCGGTAGCTCGGCCGCCAGCGCCACGCCGCGCGTGTCGCGCCGGAAGCGCACGCTCGCCCGTTCGGCGGCCACGCGCAGGCCCGATTTCGCGTCGTCGAGCGAGACGGTCGCGTCGAGGAACGAGGCGCGCGCGAGCAGGCCCAGCGGCCGGTCGGGATCGGGTGGCCCGCTCAGTTCGTTGAGGATGAAGGCCGCCACGCCGGCCGGGTTCTCGCCGCCCTCCTCGGTGCTCTCCAGCACGCGCACGCTGCCGTCGGCCTCGCGCACGAGCGAGACGCGCAGCCCGTCGACGCGGATCTCCTCGGGCTGGATCTCGCCGGCGAGCAGCCGGCGCGCGCGCAGGCTCACCCACGCCAGCGGGATGCGCGCCACCTCGCGCCCGTCGGCACCGTAGACGTGCGTGTCGGTGATGCGCAGTTCGATCGTCCGGCTGCGGTCCGACCAGTCGATCGACGTGGCGCCCACGTCGACGCGCACGCCGCCCGGATCGTGCGCGAGGGCGGCTTCGAGCAGCGGCGTGACGAACGGCACCAGGATGGGGCCCGCCGTCAGGCGCCACAGCAGGATGCCCGTGCCTACGAGAAGGAGCGCGGTCAGCGTGCCGAGGATCTCGAAGAACAGCCGGATCGGGTGGCTCATCGCGCGGCTTGACCCCCGGTCGCGCGCGGAGCCAACCTAGAAGCGGAAACGGACGGCGAAAAGGCACGGATTCGCAGCATGGCGGCATTGTACCCCGGATTCGCGCGCGCGGCTTGGCCGCGGGCGCACGATCCGGCGGCTGTGGATCGCGAACTGGAGCGCTGGCACGAGGCGCTCGACGACGTGACGCCCAAGCCGCTCGCCCAGTTCGCGCGCAAGCTCGCCGCCGCCAAGGCCGGCAAGGCCGCGCTCGGCGCGATTTTCGGCAATTCGCCGCACCTGACCGCACTCGTCCTCGGCGATGCGGGCTTCGCGGCGCGGCTTTTGGCCGAGGGCCCGGACAAGGCGTTCAAGGCCGCGATCGACGAGGCGCGCAAGGCCTTCGGCAAGCCGGTCGAGACGAACGACCTGATGGAAGGGCTGCGGCGCATGAAGAAGCGCGCGGCACTTTCCATCGCGCTCGCCGACATCGCCGGCGTGTGGGACGTGGCCGCGGTCACGCGCGCGATTTCGGATACGGCCGAAGCCGCGCTCGACCTCGCCTGCCGCCACCTGCTGCGCGAGGCGGCGCGCCGCGACGGGCTGAAGCTCGCCGACGCGAAGGCGCCCGAGAAGGGTTCGGGCCTCGTCGTGCTGGGCATGGGCAAGCTGGGGGCGCGCGAACTCAACTATTCCTCCGACGTCGACATCATCGTGCTCTACGACGCCGAGCGCGTGCGCGGCGTCGATCCGGACGAGATCCAGTCCGTGTTCGTGAAACTCGTGCGCAATCTCGTCAAAATCATGGAGGCGCGCACCAGCGACGGCTACGTGTTCCGCACCGACCTGCGCCTGCGCCCCGACCCGGCGGCCACGCCCATGGCGCTCTCCACGCTCGCGGCCGAGACCTATTACGAGAGCCTCGGCCTCAACTGGGAACGCGCGGCGATGATCAAGGCGCGCCCGGTGGCCGGCGACCGCGAGGCGGGCGAACATTTCCTTGCGATCCTGCGACCCTTCGTGTGGCGCCGGCATCTCGACTTCGCGGCCATCGCCGACATCCACGACATCAAGCGCCAGATCCAGGCCCATCGCGGCGGCGGCGAGATCGCGCTGCGCGGCCACAACGTCAAGGTCGGGCGCGGCGGCATCCGCGAGATCGAATTCTACGCCCAGACCCAGCAGCTCATCTGGGGCGGGCGCGATCCCGCCTTGCGCGAGGCGGGCACGATCGCGGCATTGCGCGCACTCGTCGCGGCCGGCCGCGCGAAGGCCGAGGCGGTCGCCGACCTCGAACCCGCCTACGCGTTCCTGCGCACGGTCGAACACCGCCTGCAGATGATCGAGGACGAGCAGACCCAGAAGCTGCCCGAAGACGACGAGGGCTGGGACCGGCTCGCCGCCTTCATGGGGTTCGCGGACGGCGCGGCGTTCGGCGCGAAGCTGCTTGCCACGTTCGAGACCGTGGCCGGCCACTACACGCGCCTGTTCGAGGAGGCGCCCGCCCGCCCCGGTTCGGCCAGCGGGCTCGCCTTCTCCGGCCCCGACGACGATCCCGCCACGCTCGCCGCCCTCGACCGGCTCGGCTTTCGCGAAGGCGCGCGCATCGCGGCCGCCGTGCGCGGCTGGTATTCCGGGCGCTACCGCTGCACGCGCACGCCGCGCGCGCGCGAGCTTCTGGTCGAACTCGCCCCGCGCGTCGTCGAAGCCTTCGCCCGCACGTCGGAACCCGACGCCGGCTTCGTGCGCTTCGACCGTTTCCTCGAGGCGCTGCCCGCGGGCGTGCAGCTCTTCTCGCTGTTCCAGGCCAATCCCGATCTCGTCGACCTGACGGCGGAGATCATGGGGTCGGCCCCGCATCTGGCCGAGGCGGTCGCTACGCGCGTCCACCTGCTCGACGCGGTCCTGAGCCCCGGCTTCTTCGATCCGCCGCCCGGCCGCCCGGCGCTGATCGCCGATCTGGCGCGCGCCAACGAACAGGCGCGCGATTTCCAGGACCGGCTCGACATCGCGCGGCGCTGGCGCCACGAACACGCGTTCCAGGTATCGGTGCAGCTGCTGCGACAGGCGCTGTCGGCCGCCGCCGCGGGGGCCGCACTTTCCGACATCGCGGACTGCACGCTTGCCAATCTGCTCGACGCCACGCGCGTGGAGTTCTCGCGCACGCACGGCGACCTGCCGGGATCGGAATTCGCGGTGCTGGCGCTGGGCAAGCTCGGCGGGCGCGAACTGACCGTCACCTCCGATCTCGATCTCGTGATGGTCTATTCGGTGCCCGCGAAGCTCGAACAGTCGGACGGGCCCAAGCCGCTGCCGCCTTCGCACTATTTCTCGCGACTGGCGAGCCGCTTCGTCACCGCGCTGTCGGTCGCGACGTCGGAAGGCGCGCTTTACGAGATCGACCTGCGCCTGCGCCCGGAAGGGAACAAGGGCCCGCCCGCCTCCGAGGTCGCGGGCTTCGAAGCCTATGTCGCGACCGACGCGTGGACGTGGGAACACATGGCGCTGACGCGCGCGC
>JAYRKO010000777.1:0-1519 GCA_041905745.1 Tagaea sp.
AACAGGAACGGCTTGACCGCGTCCGGATTGTCCGGCCCGCCGAGATTGAAGAGGACGACCGCCGTGCGGTTCATCGCGCTGCCCGCCAGTTGCGCAC
Organism: Tagaea sp.; assembly: GCA_041905745.1. Classification (GTDB taxonomy): domain Bacteria; phylum Pseudomonadota; class Alphaproteobacteria; order CACIAM-22H2; family CACIAM-22H2; genus Tagaea. Next base: position 98 of record JAYRKO010000777.1, read on the forward strand.
GATTTCGGCAAGCCGCGCGACGTTCTCGGGTGGCGTGGGCGGGATCACGCCGTGGCCCAGATTGAAGACGAACGGCTCGGACCCGAGCGCATCGAGAATGCGCCTGGCCGCGCGCTCGAGCGCTTCGCCGCCGGCCGCCAGCACGATGGGATCGAGATTGCCCTGCACCGGGCGCTTGGCTTGCAGGCGCTTGGCGTAGTCGAGCGGAACGGCCGTATCGATCCCCAGTGCGGCAACGCCGGGGATGGTTGCAGCGGTTTCGTAGAGCGTGCCGGAGCCTTTCGGAAAGAAGATCACCGGGATTTCCGGATGCTCGGCCGCCAGCGCTGCCGCGATGCGCCGCGCGGGCTCGACGACCCACTGCGCATATTCGCCTTCCGGCAGCACGCCCGCCCACGTGTCGAACAGCTGGACGGCTTCGGCGCCCGCCGCGATCTGGCGCTTGAGATAGCCAATCGTCGAACGCACGAGCAGATCGATCAAAGCCTGGAATGCCGGTCGGTCGCGATAGGCGAGCAGACGGACATTCGCGAAATCCTTGCTGCTGCCGCCTTCGACCATGTACGTCGCGACCGTCCACGGCGCGCCGGCGAACCCGATCAGCGCGGTCGCACCGGGCAGGTTTGCGGCAACGCGTCGCACGGTCTCGTAGACGGGCGCCACGCGCGCATCGAAATCGCCGGCAGCGCTTTCGAGCTTCGCGATGGCGCCCGCGTCGCGCGCGGCTTCGAGAACGGGACCTTCGCCTTCCTTGAACTCGAGCTTCTGGCCGAGCCCGTAGGGCACCATCAGGATGTCGGAAAACAGGATCGCCGCGTCCATGCCGTAGCGGCGCAGCGGCTGCAGTGTGATCTCGCAGGCGAGGTCCGGTCGCAGGCAAAGATCGACGAAGCCCTTCGCCTGCGCGCGCGTGGCGCGGTACTCGGGCAGATAGCGGCCCGCCTGGCGCATCAGCCAGAAGCACGGACGCTCGTGCACGGTTCCGCGCAGGCTTTGGACGAACGGTTTGGCCGTACCGTGTGCGGAAGGAACTGGGTTCATCGTCGTGCGAAATTCCGGTCTCGGGGCGGACGGGCGGAATGTATCTGCCGAAACGCGCCCCTCATAAACAAGAATCTAACTTCTCTTAAAAGGTAGTGGAGGTAGGTGGGTGCCTGTGGATTTCGGGGAGGCACGTTCATGCCGAAACCGTCCCCGGCCGCATCCGGTCCGCGTCCGTCTGTGGACGACGGCACGCATCGTTCGCGGAAAAGATAGATGCGGCCGCGGTTCCGGCAAGCCCGGCGATGGGGAAGATCCGGTCCGGCAAAACGTGGATAAATCGCCGGCCGGAAGTTTTCCCCGCTTTCCGGACCGAAGCGCGCGATCTGTCCGCCCTGTGTCAAAGCCCGGCTTGTCGTGTATACGGATTGGGGACCTCTT
>JAYRKO010000778.1:0-1517 GCA_041905745.1 Tagaea sp.
CCGAAGGACCCGATAAATGTGTGGCCGATCGCGGATTCGAGAACGAAGTACATCGCAGCGCCGGCAAGTGTCGTCCAAAGGCCGGCACGTCCGCTACGGAAGCCGGCGATGGGCTCGATCGTCAGGAAGACGAGCGTGAATGCAGCGGAGACGGGTACGGCGAGATAGAGATACTTGAAGGACCATTGAAGGGCAGGAGAGACGTAGCTCGCCTGCGAGACAAGGTCGCTGCCGCACGAGACAAGGAAGACCGCACAGCAGGCCGAGACGCAGCGCGAGACCACCGAATGGATCCGGCGACCGCCGTCGGAAAGCGAGCGCGGAACCATGTCGATGGAGATATGCCGGCCGCGCCGCGCAAGGATCGCTGTTCCGAGCAGGACGAACCACGCGAATGCAAACTTGCCGAACTCCTCGGGCCAACTCAGCGCGCTGTTGAGCACGTAGCGGCAGAATACCTGCAAGAGAGCGACGGAAACCGTTGCGAGGAGCGCCGTGGCGCCGGCGGCTTCGATGACGGCATCGAGAAGCGCGCTCAGTCGGGCGAGAGGGGAGCGCACCTCGCCGATGACCGCCGCAGCGGAGTGAGAAGCCATATTCGTGTGGACCTGTCTCGGCACGGGGCCGGCAACGCGGAACATTGGGACGACGGGCGCGCCGGGATTCTCCGGCGCGCCCGTCGGGAAACGTCAGGCGAGGGCGCGGATCTTGTCGATCATGGCCTTCGTCGCCGGGCTCTTCGAGCCGAACTCGGCGAACAGCGGCTCGGTCGCCTTGAGCCAAGCGGCTCCGTCGGACGCCGTACGGACGGTAATGCCGGCGGCTTTCAGTTCCTCGAGCGTCTTTGCTGTGTTCGCGCGGTTTACCCTGCGCTGTTCGGCGAAGACGATCTTGGCCGTATCGCGCACCACCGCCTGAAGATCGGCGGGCAGGGAGTCGAGCCAGCGCGCGTTGACTCGCGTCGCCTTGGGCAGGAACCAGTGGTTGGTGAGCGTCATGTTCTTGGCCTGCTCCCCCCACTTGAAGCCCTTGATCGAAAAAACGTCGGCTTCCAGGGCGTCGATCAGGCCCGTCGACAGCGCGCTGTACTGCTCGGCGTAGGCGAGCGGCGTGGGGTTGGCGCCCAGTAGCTTCCAGAAATCGACCCATACCTTGAGTTCGGGCACGCGGATCTTCAGTCCCTTTAGGTCGCCGAGATTGGCGACGGAGCGCTTCGCGAGAACGTGCCGGAAGCCGACCTCGCCGTAGTCGACGAACTCGACGCCCGTCTTCGCGCGCGCGATGCGTGAGACTTCTTTGCCGATCTCGCCCTGGAGGACGCGATCGACGTGCGCTTCGTCGCGAAAGATGAAGCCCGGTGCTCCGCCCGTGGCGGCGATTTCCGGGGCCACGGCCTCTTCGGTATCGGGGCCGCCGGTGGTGATCTGGAGTGTTCCGAGGCGGTTCTGCTCGATAAGTTGCGTGTAGCTGCCGAGCTGGCTTGCGGGGAAGTGCTGCGCATCGATGCGTCCGCCGCT
>JAYRKO010000779.1:0-1504 GCA_041905745.1 Tagaea sp.
CGCTTCATCTCGCCGCAATTCGGGCACTCGGCATAGGCGTTGGCCGCCAGCGCGTGGTGCGAGCGACGCATGTTGCGACGCGAGGGAGAAACTTTCTTCTTAGGAACCGCCATGACACAACCTCGTCCGTGAGTCGCGGCGCCGGGCGCGCGACCCTGTAAAAGCGAAACGCCGTCTGGAATTCAGGCGCCTAGATAGACAATTCCGGCCCTGCGCTCAAGCCTTCTTTCGTCCAGGTCGAGGCTATTTTTCCTTTTTGAGGCGCGCCTTCAGGTCGGCGAAGGGCCGGATCCGGCCCTCGGGCGGCAAGTCGGGGGGCGGCTCGCTCCCCTCGCCCCATTGCGCCTGGAAGGTCGCGCCCGGCGCACGCGGATAGGGATCGAGCGCCACGGCCAGTTCCTGCGCGACCAGCTCGCCGAGATCGAGCGGACCTTCGGGCAGCGCCTCTTCGAGATCGGCCGTCGGATCGATCGCATCGAGATCGACCTCGCCGTCCTCGTCGACCGGCAGCGGCTTCAGGTCTTCGACCGGCACATAGATCGTCGCGAACTCGGCCGCGACCTTCTGCTCGACGGGCGCCAGCGACACGACGCAGGCTTGCGTGACGTCGCCCGTCAGGCTGCCTTCGACGCGAACCGCCCGCCCGCCGCGCACGCGCCGGATGGAAAGCTCGGCGTCGAGCCGGCCGATCGCGAGAATGCCGAAGCGTTCCGCAAGCGCGGCGCGTTCGTTGTCGTCGGCCGAAATGCGCTGGTGAACGGTGCGATCGCGCAGCGCGTCGAGCGCGAAGGGCCTCGAAAACTCGCTCATGCCGGCACCGGTTCCGGAAATTCGACGCGCCCCTCGGCAAGTGCGGCCAGCGGCTGCGCACCGAGCGCGGCAAGCGCCGCGCGCACGTAGCGGCCGGCCGCCGCGAGATTTTCCGTCGGCGCGGGTTCGGCACGCGTCGCGAAAAGATTGCGCGCGAGCGCCGCCTGCAGGCGTGCATCGTCGGCATCGGCGACGGCCTCTTCGTAGACCGCCGCGCGACCGTAGAGCGCCTGTGCCATCTGCTTGACGCGCCGCGACACGCCCATGTCGCCCACGCCCATCTCGCGGATCGACCGGTCCATGTCCTCGACGAAGAAGTCGACGAGATGCTGGGCGATCGCGGCCGCCTCGGCGCCTTCCTCGCGCTTCAGGCGGTTGAGGACGAGGAAGGCATGGAGAGCCACCGAATCGAACCGCCCGTCGAGCGAGTCGGGCACGCCGAGAGCGGCGTAGATGGCCGGATGGCGGGCCTGCGCCACGAGCGCGACGTAGATGCGCTGTGCCGCCGGTTCCGCCGGATCGCGTCTGAAAAGCCTCGAAAACATCCCGCTCGCCCCTTCGCGGCCGCGTCGGCCCGGCCCCGGTTGACACGGGCACGCCGCCGGCCCAACTTCCTGCCCAACATGTGGGGCAATTGCGCCCGGAGATCAACGGCGATGCGCGTTCGGGTCGGATTTGCGGTCGGGATCATGGC
>JAYRKO010000780.1:0-1503 GCA_041905745.1 Tagaea sp.
GCGGCATGAGCGAGAGCGAAGCCACCTTCACCGACAGGATTCGCGGCCGGCTGCGCGACATGCTGCGTCCGCGCGGGCGCGAGGCCGAAGAACAGCTGCGCGACACGATCGAGGAGATCATCGAGGAAGGCGACGCCCCGGCCGAGCCGATGGGGGCCGCCGAACGCACGATCCTCGCCAACGTGCTGCGCCTGCGTGAGGTATCGGCCGCCGACGTCATGGTGCCGCGCGCCGACATCGTGGCGGTCGATCAGGACATCGGGACCGACGCGCTCGTCGCGTTCCTCGTGCGCGAGGCGCACAGCCGCGTGCCGATCTATCGCGGTACGCTCGACGAGGTGCAGGGATTCGTCCACGTGAAGGACCTGCTGCGCGCCCAGCAGTCGGGCACGCCCTTCCGCATCGCCGACATCATGCGCAAGGTGCTGTTCGTGTCGCCGTCCATGCGCGTGCTCGACCTGCTGCTGGAGATGCGCAAGAGCCGCACGCATCTGGCGCTGGTCGTCGACGAATACGGCGGCATCGACGGGCTCGTGACCATCGAGGACGTCGTCGAGGCGATCGTGGGCGACATCGAGGACGAGCACGACGTCGACGACCGTCCGCGCCTGCAACGGCTGCCCGACGGCAGTTTCCAGATCGACGCGCGCCTGCCCATCGAGGATTTCGTCGCGCAGACGGGCATATCGCTCGACGACGAGGCGCGTTCGGCCGACATCGACACGGTCGGCGGTGCCGTCGTGGCGCTGTCGGGCCGCGTGCCCGGTCGCGGCGAGATCGTGACGCATCCGGCGGGCTGCGAGTTCGAGGTCATCGACGCCGATCCGCGCCGCCTCAAGAAACTCAAGGCGCGGCGGATCGAGCCCAAGGCCGCTTCCGAAGAACCCGCCGGCTGACGGCATCCGGTCGATGGTCGCCTTCAAGTCCGACTTCGCCGCACGGTTCGGCGCCTTGTCCCGCCGCCAGCGGGCTTTGGTGACGGCCGCATTGGGTGCCGCGGCGGCGCTGGCGCTGCCGCCCTTCCATTTCGTCCCGCTGGCTTTCGTCGGTTTCGGCGGACTTGTCCTGCTGCTCGAAAGCGTGCCGGGCGAGCGGGCGTTGCGCGCCGCATTCTGGACCGGCTGGTGGTTCGGCTTCGGCCATTTCGTGCTGGGCCTCTACTGGGTCGCCAACGCGCTGCTGATCGAATGGGAGCGCGTGGGCTGGATGATTCCCTTCGCGGTCTTCGGCCTGTCGGCGCTGCTCTCCGTTTTCGTCGGTCTCGCGACGCTGGCGGCGGCGGCCGCCCGGGCGCACGGCCCCGCGCTCGTCTTTGCGTTGGCGATCGCGTGGACGCTGGGCGAATGGCTTCGCGGCCACGTCTTGACCGGCTTTCCGTGGAACCTCGTCGCGACCGTTTGGGATTTCAGCCCGGCCCTCTTGCAGGGCGCTTCGATCTTCGGCGCCTACGGATTGTCGGCGCTGAGCGTTTTCGTCTTCGCGGCTCCGGCGGCGCTAGCCGCC
>JAYRKO010000781.1:0-1501 GCA_041905745.1 Tagaea sp.
ATGTCAGCTCCGGCGCCTGGGTCGGCGGCATCGCCGACCTGCAGGCCTACAGCGCCGCCAAGGCCGGCATCGTCGGCCTGACGAACTCGCTCGCCCGGCAGCTCGGTCCCGACCGCATCCGCGTCAATGCGCTGGCCCCCGGTGCCGTCATGACCGAACGCCAGATGCGCCTGTGGCACACGCTGGAATCCACCGCCGCGATCCTCGCCCAGCAATGCATCCCCGAACTCGTCCGCGAGGCCGACGTCGCGAACGCCGCCCTCTTCCTCGCCGCCGACGACAGCCGCCTCCTCACAAAGCAGTTCCTCTTCGTCAACGCCGGCATGCGCTAGACTTGCGCGACCGCCGCCAACCGAACGCGAGAACCCCGATGTCCCAAGCCACGCCTGCCACCCGCCCGTCGCTCGTCGCCGCGATCGGCGGCCGCTGCCCGCTGATCCCGGTTCTCCACGTTGAGAACGCGGCGCACGCCGAACCGCTGGCCGAGGCGCTGGTCGGCGGCGGGTTGGTCGTGCTGGAGGTGACGTTGCGTAGCGCCGCAGCACTGGAAGTCATCGGGCGGATGCGCAAGACGTTCCCGGACGCGCTCGTCGGAGTGGGCACGGTCACCCAGCCCGAGCAGTTCGCCCGCGCGCGCGATGCAGGCGCGCAGTTCGCAGTGAGTCCGGCGCTGAGCGACCGGCTGGCGGCCGCCTCGGCGGACGTTGCCCTGCCCTTCATCCCAGGCGCCGTGACGCCCTCGGAGATGCTGATCGCGCGCGAGCACGGATTCCGGGAGCTGAAATTCTTCCCGGCCGACCTGTACGGCGGCATCGCGGCGCTCAAGCACGTGCTGCCGCTCTATCCGGATCTGCGTTTCTGCCCCACGGGCGGCATCGGCGACGCGAACTTCCTCGACTATCTCGCGCAGAGGAACTGCTTTGCGGCCGGCGGTGCGTGGCTCGCCCCCCGCGACCGGATCGACGCCGCCGACTGGGCCGACATCGCCTTGCGCGCCAGCCGCGCCGTCGCCATCTACGACAAACGACCCAAAGCCTGAGGAAATGCCAGTCTTGGTCCCGCACGCGACAGTTGCGGAGCGGTAACTAAAACGTTTTACTAGGGTCAGCGGGCACGATTCGCCGGACCGCCGATACGGTTTCAATCCGGCACCGGATTGTGCAAGTGTTAGTCACGAGGTGCGGGTCAACCGCCCCGTCGAAACAGGGAGGAAGCATGGCGGCGGTCTCCATCCGCAACGTGCGAAAGTCGTTCGGCAGCACCACGGTGCTGCACGGCGTCAGCGTCGAAATCGTCGACGGCGAATTCGTCGTCCTGGTCGGACCTTCCGGCTGCGGCAAGTCGACGCTCCTGCGCATGCTGGCAGGCCTCGAGAACATAACCGGCGGCGAGATCGCGATCGGCGGCAAGGTGGTCAATGCCGTTGCGCCGAAGGATCGCGACATCGCAATGGTGTTCCAGAACTACGCGCTCTACCCGCACATGACCGTGTTCCGGAACA
>JAYRKO010000091.1:0-7856 GCA_041905745.1 Tagaea sp.
GGCGGGCGGACCTGAACATCCGCGGTGCCTATCTGCACATGGCCGCCGACGCGCTCATCTCCGCGGGCGTCGTCGTCGCGGGCGCGATCTCGATGGCGACCGGCTGGCAGTGGATCGATCCGGTCGCGAGCCTCGCGATCGTCGCGGCGATCGTCTGGGGGACGTGGTCGCTGCTGCGCGACAGCGTGGCATTGACGCTCGGCGGCGTGCCGGCGGGCGTCGATACGGCCGCCGTGCGCGAACTCATCGCCGCGCGCCCCGGCGTGGCCGGTCTGCACGACCTCCATATCTGGGCGACGAGCACGACCCAAACGGCGCTTTCGGTTCATCTGGTGATGCCCGGCGGACATCCCGGCGACCGGTTCCTTGCGGATCTGGCCGGCACGCTGAAGGCGAACCACGCGATCGCGCATGCGACGGTGCAGATCGAGACCGATGCCAGCACCTGTCCGCTGGCGCGAGGCTGCGCGGCCTGACCATGGCACCGCGTCTGCGCGCGGAATCGGGCGATATCGTCGAAGCCGACGTCGATGCGATCGTCAACGCGGCCAACGAGACGCTTCTCGGCGGCGGCGGCGTGGACGGCGCCATCCATCGCGCCGCCGGCCCCGAACTTCTCGCCTTCTGCCGGACCTTGGGCGGCTGCCCCACGGGCGAGGCGCGCCTGACGCCCGGTTTCCGGCTCAAGGCGCGCCACATCATCCACACGGTCGGACCGGTCTGGCACGGCGGCGGCAGCGGCGAGGACGGCCTGCTCGAACGCTGCTACCGGAACGTCATGGCGCTCGCCCGCGCCCACGACGTGCACCGCATCGCCTTCCCGGCGATTTCGACCGGCGTCTACCGCTTTCCCGTCGACCGGGCGACAGCCATCGCGGTTGCCACCGTCGCGCGCGAGCTGGCGGCGGGAACCGTCGAGGACGTGCTGTTCATGTGCTTCAATGCCGAGACGCTTGCGGCCTACCGGCGGGAGATCGGCCGATTGCGCTTGCCGTAGAAGTGCCGGTGCATTAACGCAGAAGACGCATGCTTTCGGTTTCCGACATCGAAAAGGTCGCGGCGCTGGTGGCCGACGTGGCCGACATCGCGATCGTGCCGCGCTTTCGCGCGCTCGGTGCTGGCGATGTCTCGCTCAAGGGACCGAACGACTACGTGACGGCCGCCGATCTCGACGCAGAGGCGCGCCTGACGCCGGCGCTCGCGGCCCTGCTGCCGGGCAGCGTCGTCGTGGGCGAGGAAGCCGTCGCGAAGGATCGCGCCGTTCTCGACCGTCTGGGCGAGCCGGCGCCGGTGTGGATCATCGATCCGCTGGACGGTACGGCCAATTTCGCCGCGAGCCGCACGCCCTTCTGCTCGATCGTGGCACTGGCCGTGGGCGGCGAACCCGTCGCGGGGTGGATCTACGAGCCGCTGACGCGCGACATGTTCGTCGCCGAACGCGGCGGCGGCGCGCGCTTCAACGGCGCACCCGTGCGGCTGACGCCCGGCCGCGACGTCGCCGTCTACGGAAAGACGTTGCGCAAGCGCGCGGAAGAATCGGGCCGTTTCGGCGCGTTCGTCGACGATCGCTGCGCGGGTTCGGTCTATCTCGATCTTGCGCGCGGCCGGCTGGGCGCCGCGTGCTTCACACGGACGCTGCCTTGGGACCACGCCGCAGGTGCGCTCGCCGTCGCCGAAGCGGGCGGCCACGCTGCATTTCTCGACAACGGGGCGGCATACGACGCGCGCCGGCATGTCGGCCCGCTCCTGCACGCGACGTCGCGGGAATCCTGGCTCGAAGCGGCCGCAGCCCTGCGCGACTAAAGCCGCCACCAGGCAATTGCGCCGAAAACCGCGAAGCAGACGGCGGCCCACGGCAGGTTCCAGCGACGGAAGATCGACGGATCGCGCTCCATGATCCGCGCCATCAGCATCGTTCCGCCCGAATAGGCGGACAGCGTGGCCGAAAGCGCCCAGCCGACCTGGAGGGACAGGACGAGTTCGAACGGCGTCAGCGGTGCTTGCCGCATGCCCAGAACAGCACCGCCGGCGATGGCGCTCGTCACCATCGCAACGACGCCGAACTGCGAGCCGACGATGATGAAAAGCACGATTGCCAGTGTCAGGACGAGCCCCGAAGGCTGCCATGCGTCGAGCAGCGCCGATGCGCCGAGCCCTTGGAGAAGCGTGGCGAGCGTAACACCCAGGAAGCTCGCGGCGCCGAGAACGATCTGCTCGCCGCGCGCCTCGGGCACGAAGCGGTGCAGATGGACGCGCAGACGGCGTGCGGTCGCGGCGGACGCCGCTCCGGCGCCGGCGCGCCCGTACTGGACGAAAAGCCAGCCGAGCGCGAAAAGCCCGGCAAACCATGCGATCGCCTCGATCATTCCGAACCCGAATGCCGCCTTGGCGCCGAGCACGCTCGCCACGAGACCGACGATGATGCCGGCCATCGGCAGCACGTCGCTTGCCGGCGGCGACGGGCCCGTGCGCGGGATCGATCGGCGGCGCGAGGGCGGCCACTTGATCCGGTCGACGGCCCAGCCGATCGCAAGGAACAGGATCGCGATCCCGAGCGCTGGCGGACCGATTTCGAACCATGTCACCTGCCGGATCATGGAGAGCGTGAACGCGATCGAGATCGCCATCGGCGACCAGACCAGCATCGAGAAGAAGCCCTGCAGGAGTGCCACGTTCATCCGCTCCTCCCGGATGGCGACGACTTCGCGGTCCCCGCCGGCCGCCTCCAGCGTGTTCGAACGCTTGATGAGCGTGGCCAACAGCGTGACCGCGCCCATGTTGAGCGCGATCCCGAAACAGTGTCCGCCCAGCGCGATTGCGAGGAAGCGCCAGCTCGGCGACTGGCGGATCAGCCAATTGCCGGCGCGCCGCACCGCGCGCGAGGTACGCGCGGCATCGCGCAGAAGCCCCAGCGAGGTCATCAGCGCCACGAATTCCGCCGCGCGGTCGAGACCCGACCAGAGGATCGCCGGCCAATCGGAGGCCAGCGCCACGACCGCCACCGCCGAGGCGAGCGCGCCGGCAAGGAATGCGCGTTCGGTCGCCCGCGTGCGCGGGAATACGACCGACAGCCAAGCGACCATCAGCAGCAAGACGACGGGACGCGTGGCCGCATGACCGACCGCGCTCTGGGCGAGGACCGCGGCCGTTATTCCGACCGGAAGCCAGGCGGCCGGTCCGGCAAATCGATCCGGATTGGTCACGCGCGAGTCTTGCGCGACCCATCGGCGCTGGCAAGCGATCCGTCGAGCACCTATAGTCGCACCTTGTGACGCGGACGGCGGGAGAATGAATTGAACTGGCGCAAGGACGTGCTCGCGGCAGTCCTGCTCGTCGCCGCGGTGCTGCCGGCAGGCGCTGCCGGCGGCGAGGCGGTCGATCTCGAGCTTGTGCTCGCGGTCGACGTCTCGCGATCGATCGACGAGCGCGAATTCGATCTGCAGCGGCGCGGTTACGTCCACGCGCTTACCCATCCCAACGTGATCGCCGCGATCCGCGCCACGCAGTCGGGTCGGATCGCCGTTTCCTTCGTCGAATGGTCCGGCGCCGATTTCCAGAAGGTCGTCGTTCCGTGGATGGCGGTTTCCGATGCCGCGTCCGCCCGCTCCTTCGCCGACAGCCTCCTCGTCGAGCCGCGCTCGTTCTGGGGCTGGACGTCGATCTCGGGCGCGATCGATTTCTCCTCCCGGCTGTTCGGAACGGTCTACGAAGGGCGACGGCGCGTCATCGACGTTTCGGGCGACGGCGTCAACAATTCGGGACGTCCGGCGTCGGCCGCGCGCGACGACGCGCTCGGCCGCGGGATCGCGATCAACGGACTCGTCATCATGAACGATCCGCAGACCGGCTATCGCGGCGTCCCGCAGCCGCCGCTCGACGAATTCTATCGCGAGAACGTCATCGGCGGGCCCGGTGCGTTCGTGATCGCCGTCGACGATTTCGAGAGCTTCGCCTACGCGCTGGTGAACAAGCTCGTGAAGGAAATCGCGGGCCTTCCGACCGATCCCGCCCTTCGGCTGGCGCTTGCGAAGTAGGAGTCGCCGGTTGGAAGCATCCACCGCCTATCTTGCCGCAGACGGATTCGTCGACGAATTGCGCGCCGAACTCGGCGACGTCGTCGCGGAATACGGGCGCCTTCTCGTGGCCCCCGGTCCGCCGCGCGCGGCGGCGTGGGCGCAAAACGTGTGGCTCGAGCCGATGCGTCTGCCCGCGCCCTCCATCGGGCAGGCCGCCAAGGCGTTGCGCGCGATCCAGCGCAACTGGGCGCTCTACGATTTCGCGCATCACCGCCGCGCCGCCCTTATCGCGGGCGAACTGCCGAAGGTGTCCGCGAAACCGCTTGCGTTCGGCACGCTGCCGCCGGCGGCACCGCTGGGCTCATGGGCCCTGATCGACCCGCAGACGCTCCTTGCGAGCGCCCGCTGCACCAGCCCTTTCCCGAACGGCGAATGTCGGTTCATCGAAGACAAGGAAGGTCCGCCGAGCCGCGCCTACCTGAAGCTCTGGGAAGCGCTGACGCTGGGCGAGACGATGCCGCAGCCCGGCGAGCGATGTGTTGATCTGGGCGCGTCGCCCGGCGGCTGGACGTGGGTCCTTGCGAAACTCGGCGCGCGCGTCCTGGCGATCGACAAAGCGCCGCTCGACCCGTCGGTTGCCGCGATGCCCGGCGTGGAATGGCGCCAGGCGAGCGCCTTCGGCCTGACGCCTGCCGAGATCGGCCCGGTCGACTGGCTTTTCAGCGACGTGATCTGCTATCCCGAGCGCCTGTTCGAACTGGTCGAGCGTTGGCGGGCCAGCGGCCTCGCCAAGCGCATCGTTTGCACGATCAAATTCCAGGGCCCGACAGATCACGCCACGACCCGGCGTTTCGCGGCCATCCCGGGATCGCGGCTGCGCCACCTGTTCCACAACAAGCACGAACTCTGCTGGTCGTCGTACTGAGTCCGCTCAGCCGAGCGATGCGAGCGTGCGCCGGAGCCCCTCTTCGAGTGCCGTCGCCGGCGTCCAGCCCAGCGCCTTGAGGCGATCGGGCGCGCACAGCGACAGGCGGATGTCGCCCGCACGCGCGGCAACGAACTCGGGATCGGCAGGCGAGCCTGCAAGACGCTGCATCGTGCGGGCCAGATCGGCGATCGTCGTCGCGATGCCGGTGCCCACATTGAAAACGGGCGCCGATATGCTTGCCGCCGCAAGCCCGACGCGCAGCGCCGAAACGACGTCGGCGACGTAGACGAAGTCACGCGCCTGCCCGCCGTCGCCCTGGATGCGGCAGGCGGTCTTCGCGCGGACCCGGTCGGCAAAAATCGAGATCACGCCGGAATACGGGCTCTTGGGATCCTGCCGGGGTCCGTAGACGTTGAAAAAACGGAAACCGGCCGTCGGGACGCCGTGGACGACGCCGCCCACGCGCGCGTGCAGCTCGCACCCCAGCTTGTCCGCGCCGTAGGCCGACAGCGGCTGCGGCCGTGCCGTCTCGGCAAGCGGCAGATCGGGATTGTCGCCGTAGATCGCAGCCGACGAAGCGTAGACGACCGGCACCGGCTTTCCACCGCCTGCGCGTCGTGCGGCGTCGAAAACGTGGATCGCCGCGGTCAGGTTCGTGCGATGGGTACCGGCCCAGTCCTCGTTGCCGCGCTGGACCGATGCGATCGCCGCCAGATGGACGATGCCGTCCACGCCCCCGACCGCCTTCGCGACGGTCGCCGGATCGGCGACGTCGCCCACGACCAGTTCGGCGCGTCGGTCGAGATTTTCCCTCTTCCCGGTCGAAAGATCGTCGAGCACGCGAACGGAATGGCCGCCGGCAAGAAGCGAGTCGACCAGATGGGAACCGATGAAGCCGGCACCGCCGGTCACGAGATAAGCGGGCACCATTCCTCCTTCAATCCCGCCGGACGGACGGGTTGATCTCGACGAAAACCAGATACGGAAGCGCCGCGATCTTTCGCAGCATGATCATGTAGGCCACGAAGAACGCCACGACGGCCGACAGGAAATAGCCATAGCCGTACCATGCGAAGCCGGCCCACAGCGTGCCGGCGGAGAAAATCGCGTTCAGGGCAAGAAACAGAACAACGATCTTCAGCGCAAGCCGACGCAGGTCGAAATACGAGAACACGATCAGCACGAACAGCAGCAATGCATGGAACAGCGCGCCGAGAACGCCGAACCGGAACATCGCGATCTGCCCGAAACCGAGCCCCAGCGCCTCGAACATCGACGGCGCAAGCAGGATCGCGAGATAGCTGATCGCACCTTGAAGCACGACGAGGATGCGGAACCCCTCGCCCACCGTGTCCATCAACTCGATCTGCGCGGTGCGCAGGCGCGCGAACGTGCCGTGCTTCTGCACCTCGCGGAAGAAGGCCAGATACTTCTCGAAAAACGACGTTTCCACGATCAGCACGAACATCGCCATCGCCGGCAGGATCGTGAGATAGGCAAGGAACATCGCGCTGTCGTATTCCGGATAGGAGACGAGCGCGCCGGCCTCGATCTGCCGCTGGGGCGACAGCCACATGACCCATTTGTCGATCCAGATCGCGGCGTTGTAGCAGAACGACATCGCCGCGAGATCCCAGTAGCGCCGGAAATAGGCGAGAAACGCGAAGGGCCGCAGGACCGGATAGGGATATTCCGCGAAGATCCGGGCGATCAGGGAAAACAGGACGATCGCGATGCCGCCCGTGAAGCCCGCGAGCAGGCCGAAAGCGCCCAGCCCGGAAAGCAGGCTGCCGAGCACGAGCCCGGCCGCCATGCCGCCGAAGAAGCTCCAGGTGATCGTGCGGAAATCCTTGAGCGTCGAGAGGAAGACGGCGGCCACCCACAGCGCGCCGGTCAGCAGGTAGCCCGCGATCGCGACGAGACGCACGGCAAGCGGCGCGTCGACGAGGAATCCGTAGAACCCGGCCGCGATCGGGCCTTGCGTGGCGAGCATCAGGGCGATCGCCCCGAGCAGCATGCCGGGCCCTTCGCTGGCGTCGCGCAGGTAGATCCGGTCGGCCAGATAGCGCGTCACGACGATCGAGATCGGGCCCGCGCACACCAGCGAGAAGCCGAAATTGTAGATGACGATCAGCCGGAACAGCGCGACGTCGGCGTCGCGCGCGGCGTCCTCGGCGACGACCGAAAGCGCGCCCAGCGCCAAAATCGTCACCAGCCACGGCCCCGAGGCCACGAGCGTGGCGTGCATGAAGGCGCGCAGCGACCCCATCACGTCGTCCGAGCGCGCGAGTTCGCGCAAGGAGAAGCCGATGCCCGCCATCAGGCCGCCTCCGTCCCGATGCCCGCGGCATCCGGTGCGTCGCGATAGCTCTCGTAGAGCTGCCGGTAGATCCCGTCGATGGTCTTCTTGTTGTAGAGAAGTTCGACGCGCTTCTTGATGGCGGCGGCACAGCGCGCATGCCATGCCTTGTCGACGAGCAGCCGGGCAAGCGCACGGCCCGTCGTCGCGGGGTCGGCGAGCGACGTCACTTCGCCGCCGGGTCCCAGGTGCGGGTTCTCGTCGGAGCGGCCCTCGATCATCTCGCGACAGGCGCCGACGTCCGTGGCGACCGTCGGAACGCCGGCGGCACCCCCCTCGAGGATGACGAGCGGCTGCGCCTCTGAAACCGACGTCAGCGCCAGCGCGTCGATCCGGCCGAGCCAGTCGGTGAGCTTCTGGCGACCCATGAACTTCAGGGTCTGGTCGAGACCCAGCATCCGGACGAGATCCTTGCACTCGGCCGCGTAGGCCGGATCCTCGTCCTCGGGACCGAGCACGAAGGCTTGCAGTGCCGGCACTTCGCGCTTGGCGACCGCGATGGCGCGGATGAAGGTCTTCACGTCCTTGATCGGAACGACGCGCCCGATCAACG
>JAYRKO010000092.1:0-7811 GCA_041905745.1 Tagaea sp.
CGAGAGGATATAGAAGGCCGACGTGGCGAGTTCGCCTTCGTAGAAGATCGCCTTCTGCGGCTCGAAGCGCCAGCGCTGCTGCTTCCTGCCCGTCTCGACCGTGATCGCGCGCACCGCGCCGTCGCGCGTGCGCGCTTCGTAGGTCTGTTTCTTCGAGAGGACGAAGGGCGAATTGGAGTTCATGGGCCGCGCTGCGAATCGTCTGTCCGCGGCAAATCGTACGCCCGCCGGCCCGGCGATCCAAACCGGATTCCCGGGCGGCGCGCGGGCGGCCGCTCAGTAGCCGCCGCCGTCGCCGCGCCCCTGCTGCAGGCGGCGCTCGAATTCCTGCCGCTCGGCCAGCCGGATCGCGTCGTATTCGGCCTTCTCGCACGCCGCCGGACTGGCCGCGGTCGCGCATTTCTCGCGGATGGCGGCCGACTGGCAGCCGGCCGCCAGCAGCGTCGTCACGAGTGCGAAATGCCGGGCGCGAAGACGCGGGCGAAGCATGGGGCCACCTGTTTCCGGTTGGGGAAGCGACGTCCGGATACGGCGGCGCGCGGCGGTCGGATCACCGCGCCGGCAAGCGCTCAGGCCGGGCCCTGCGGATCGGGCGCCGGCGGCTGGAAGGCGCGCTGGATGCGCACGCGCAGCGCATCCTCGGTGAAGGGCTTCACGAGATAGCCCGACACGCCCCTCTGCATGGCCTGCAGCACGATCGACGGATCGGCGTGCGCGGTGACCATGATGACCGGCATGCGGCGCGCCTTGATGTCGGGGCGCGAATTCATCCACGCGACGAACTGCAGCCCGTCCATCGGCTTCATGGCGAAATCGCACAGGACCAGGTTGGGCCAGCGCTCCGGATTGCCGTCGAAGACCTGCTTGGCCGCCTCCGGCCCCGCGGCCGTCTCGACCGCGCCGAAGCGCAGGTTCTCGAGCATCCGGCGCAGCGCCTTGCGCGCAACCTCCTCGTCGTCGATCGCCAGGACACGAAGCTTCGAGAACACGCAGAACTCTCCAAGGGACGAAATGTCGGCGGGTGGAAAATAGTCGGGACGGGCGCGTAGGCAAAGGATGTCGGTACGGAAGGCGCCCGCCGTCGAAGACGGTACGCCGCAAGCGCATAGCATGCGCAATTTATGCTTAACGACAATGCCTTGCGGCCCTCCGGGCGGCATTTGGGTCGTTGCGCATACCTATTCGGCTCCCCCCTGAATTCGCTTTCGGATCGCCTCCGACCCGGGTGAAAATCGGGACCGGAGCGAATCGACAGGTCTGTTTCGGGCACTCCTTCGCACTCCGCGCCACGACCAAGGCCGCTCAATGAGCAAGAACGCCGACAACGCCTTTGTGCTCGACGTCCGACCGGCACGCCCGACGAAGCCTCTCCGCAAAGTGCGGACAGCCTCGAATGGCAGGATCTCCCTGCGTACCATCGGGGGCATCGGGGAAAATCCGCAGACGCCTTTCGAGGTCGGGCCGAAATTCCGGTTCATCGACCTGTTTGCCGGCATCGGCGGCATGCGGCGCGGCTTCCAGTCCGTCGGCGGAACCTGCGTTTTCACCTCCGAGTATGACGAGTACGCGAAGACGACCTACCTCGCGAACTTTCGCGACGATGCCTCGCACGTCATGGCGGGAGACATCACCAAGGTCGATGCCGCGGATATTCCTGAATTCGACGTACTGCTTGCCGGTTTTCCTTGTCAGCCGTTCTCGATCGCGGGCGTGAGCAAGAAGAACGCCTTGGGGCGCGAGCACGGATTCCGCTGCGATGCCCAAGGGACGTTGTTTTTCGACGTCGCCCGGATCATCGAGCATCACAGGCCCAAGGCGTTCCTCCTCGAGAACGTGAAAAACCTTGTCAGCCACGACAAGGGAAACACATTCCGGGTGATCGAGCGGACGCTTCGCGAAGAACTCGGCTATACGAACCTGCACTTCAAGGTCATCGATGCAAAGGGGTTCGTCCCGCAGCATCGGGAGCGTATCTTCATTGCCGGCTTCAGAGAGCCGAACGATTTTTCGTTTGCCGATGTCAAAATCCCCGAAGCCGCGTCCGGCCCCAAACTCGAGACGATCCTTCACGGCCCGGGCGACAAGGTCATGCCCGACAAACACTACACCGAGGCCGACGGCAAGGTTTCGGACAAGTACGTGCTGACGAAGCACTTGTGGCAATACCTGCAGGATTATGCGGCGAAGCATCAGGCCGCAGGCAACGGCTTCGGTTTCGGCCTTGTCGGCCCGAAGGATACGGCACGCACACTTTCCGCCCGCTACTACAAGGACGGATCGGAAATCCTGATCCGGCGCGGATCGGGATCACCCCGCCGCCTGACGCCGCGTGAATGTGCCCGCCTCATGGGTTTCGAGAAGCCGGGTGAAGCGGAATTCGTGATCCCGGTATCAGACACGCGCGCCTACAAGCAGTTCGGGAACGCCGTCGTCGTGCCTGTCGTCGAAGCCATTGCCTGTCAGATGGCTAAATGGATTTCGGCAACGCCGGGTGTCGACAAGCCGCAAAAGCCGGTGAAGTCGGCGGCCTGAAAAATGGCCGACGTCGTCGACAAGGCGACACGCAGCCGGATGATGGCCGGCATCAAGGGCAAGGATACGAAGCCCGAGCTGCTGATTCGGCGCGGGCTTCATCGGCTGGGATTCCGGTTTCGTCTCCACGACGGTGCTCTTCCGGGCCGACCCGATCTTGTTTTCCGCAGCCGCAAGGCCGTGATTTTCGTGAACGGATGCTTTTGGCACGGGCACGATTGTCCGCGGTTCAAGATGCCGTCCACACGCCCGGATTTTTGGGCATCCAAGATCGATGCAAACAAGGCCCGCGACGAATTAAATCGCCGACAGGTCGAGGTGTCCGGCTGGCGTCATGCTACCATTTGGGAGTGTGCCTTGTCCGGACGGGGCCGACGCGATCTCGCGACGCTGTTGGGCAGGCTGGCGCGCTGGATCGACAGGGGCCGGCGCAGGCTTGATATTTCGGGATCGAGACGATGATCGGAAAGCTTGCCGCACTTGTTGCGCTTATCAAAGCTCGCGGAGCAAGCCGCGTATTCGCGAAAAAACTTTCCCCGAACGACAACTCGAAGAATCAAGTTTATCTCGGAGGCGATTTCACTGCCCTCAACATCATCCCGCACCAGGCAATCGCGAAAGACCAATCCCCGACTGCCGATGCAAAACGGGAGCGACTGAAGGCTAAGGTCAAGTTCGGCTGGATCGGCGAAGACGGCGTGCACCCGGCCCCCAATGCCCAACTGATTCTCTATCCGCGTTACCCCGAAGTAAGGCTTTCCGGATTTCTGTCAGGCTCCCGCGGTGCGCCGTCTGGCGTCATGTCCGCCAGGGACGCCGGAAGGGTTTTGGTATTCGGCATCTGTCGCGACGGCCTGATTTTGGCTTACGCGGCCGGGCCGAACGATCCGATCGCGCGCGAGATACTTGCGCGTACAGACCTTCGCGAGACGGGTGTTTTTGTCGAAATTCCGGACGAACCCGGCGCACCCGATTCGCGATCGAGAATGATCGGCGCCTTACGGAACGTTTGCGAGAAGGGTTGGATCCCGTCGCAGCGATTGTCCGTCGACGGCACGAAAATTCCTTATGCAGCTCCGAACGGCGGTGGCCTTACGCTAGAGGCGGAACTCGGCATCGTCCCGAACGGCCGCTCCGAACCCGACTATCACGGGTGGGAAGTAAAGCAGTTCGGCGTCACCGACTTCGTGCGGTTCAAGGCAAAAAGCCCGATCACCCTCATGACCCCCGAACCCACCGGCGGGATCTACGGTGACGCGGGAATCACCAAGTTCATGAGCCTTTATGCATATCCGGACAAGAAAGGGCGTGCACGCCGGATGAATTTCGGTGGCGTGTATGCATGCGATCGCGACCATCATCCGACGACGGGTCTTCGCCTGCGCTTGGTCGGCTACTCGTCGAAGAAGAGCAGTGAAATCGACCTCAAGCGCGGCGGGATTGCGCTCGTGTCGACCGAAGGAGAATTAGCCGCATTCTGGCCATTCATCGGCCTGATGGAACACTGGAACCGGAAGCACAATCAGGCGGCCTACGTACCATCGATGTTTCGCGCCATGGCACCTGCATACCGGTACGGCCCGCAGGTGCGGCTTTGCGAATTGACCGACTTCTTTCTGTTTCTCAACGCGCTCGAAGCGGGTGTCGTCTACTATGATCCGGCAATCAAGGCCGTGAATTCCGAAGTACTCAAGCGTCGCAGCCAGTTCCGGATCAAGGAACACGATCTGCCGCGGCTCTATGCCAAGAATGATTTGGTCGATCTCGGGATCGCATAATCGCAGTGCTTCGGCACGAAGCCAGCACCGTACCGGAAGATAAAAATGGTGCCGCAGGAGGGAATTGAACCCCCGACCCGCGCATTACGAATGCGCTGCTCTACCCCTGAGCTACTGCGGCACCGGGATAACCGGGAAAAATCGCGCGGGAACCTACAGGAGAGATTCGGTCCGCGCAAGTGAACCTGTCGCGCCCGTCGGACGGACCGAATTAGGGATATTTTCGTGACAATCGGGCCGTGTTGTGACAGGATACACAACCAGAAAGGAGTCCCGATGTCCGCCTGCGCCCGCCCCCTTGCCGATCCCTGTCCCGCCCTGCATCGAGGCGACATCTCGAACACCTCGATTCAGGTTACCTGCCTTGCAGATCAAGGGGATAAACAGGTTACCGTCGCCTGCCGTCGCCGCAATTCCGCAGCCGGATTTGCGGTACAGGTGCTGGCCGACGGGTCAGAGCAGGCCGCGGCCCATGCCGCCGTCCACGTCGACGAGCGCGCCCTGCATGTAGCCCGCCCGGTCGCCGGCGAGGAAGGCGACGACCTCGGCGATTTCGGCCGGCGTGCCGAATCGAGGCACGCCCAGTTCGGCGAGGTTACGCTTGCGCGCCTCGTCCACGCCGATGCCCGCCGCGCGCGCGGCCGCCTCGATGCGGCCCGTCAGGCGCTGCGTCTCGATCGAGCCGGGATTGATCGCGTTGACGCGCACGCCCTCGCGGTTGCCGAGCTGGGCCATCGCCTTCGTGAAATTGAGAAGCGCGGCATTGACCGGGCCGCCGATCGTGAAATCGGCCGCCGGCGTCTTGCCGCCCGCCCCCACGATGTTGACGATGGCGCCGCCGCGCGCCTTCAGCGCCGGCCAGGCCGCGCGCGTCATGCGCACCGCACCGTGGAACTTGAGCGCGAAGCCGTCGAGGAAATCCGCATCCGCCAGCTCGGCGAAGGCACCGCGCTTCGTGGCGCCCGCATTGTTGACCAACAGGTCGAGATGGCCGAAATGCGCGAGCGTGGCGTCGAGCGCGCTTGCGCATGCGCCCGCCTCGCGCAGGTCGGCGGCGTATGCGAAGGCGTTGGCGCCGAGCCGCGCGACGTTCGCGTCCAATTCGGCCTTCGTGCGCGCGACCAGCGCCACCTTCATGCCCACGCGCACCAGGCGTTCGGCGATCGCCTGCCCGATCCCGCGCGAAGCGCCCGTCACCAGCGCCACCTTGCCCGCCAGCCCGTCGTCCATGGGTGCTCCTTCCGGCTCGTTTCGGGCCGCAGTTTAGTGCAAAACTGAGCGCCATGCGGATCTGGCTCGCCCTTGGTGCGTTGAACGGCCTTGTCGGCGTGGGCATGGGTGCGGCCGGCGCGCATGCGCTTGCCGGCTTCGAGCCCGCGTCGGTCGAACTCGTGCGCACGGCGGCACTCTACCAATGCCTGCACGCGCTGGCGCTGGTGGGCGTCGAGGCGCTGTCGCGGGACCGCGGCACGCTGCGGCTGGGCTTCGCAGGCCTTTTCTTCGCGCTGGGCTGTGCGGCGTTCAGCGGCGGGCTCTACGCGCGCGTCTTTCTCGATCTTGGCGTCGGGCCGCTCGTGCCGGCGGGCGGCACGTGCTTCCTCTTGGGCTGGGCGCTGCTGTTCGCGGCCGCCTTCGGCCGGCGCTGATCAGTTGGGCCGGCCGTGACCGCCGCTTCCCCGCCCCTCGTCCTCGTCCGCCGCGCGCGCGGCCATCGGCGGCGTAGGCCCGGCCTGATGGAACACCATGCGCCAGCGCCCCTGCTCGCGCACGAACGCGTTGGTCGCGACGAGCCAGTCGCGCCCCACCACCTCGTAGCAGACGACGAAGGCCGTCTCGCCCGCGAAATGCGCTTCCGGCAGGCGGCAGTCGATGGCCGGCGTATCGCCGCCCAGGATGCGTTCCCAGCTTTCGAGGATGCGCGCGCGGCCCGTCAGCGCCGGCCAGCCCGGGTGGATGCACACGCACGCGGCCGTCTCCGCCCACAGCGATTCCATCGCCGGATAGTCGCGGTCGGCGAAGGCCCGGTAGAACGCCTCGTTGGCGAACAGCACGGCCGGACGCTCGCGCGCGGGGTCGAAATCGCTCATTGCCGGGGAACTCCGCGCCCGCCGGGCCGCGCAAGTGGTTGCGGCGGCAGGCCGTCTAACTCTGGCTTGGATTCGCGCCGTTCTGCTAAGGTCTTACGCAACACGTGTGGCAAGCACCCGGATACCGCGATCGCGGGGCCCGTGGCGGCGTGCCGCATCCGACTTTAGGCGAGGAATGGACGGCGCGGTATCGAAGTCTTTCTGGGCGCCTCCGTCGTTTGCGGAGCGCGGGGCATCGGTGCCGTTCACGACGCCGATCATCGTGGGCGCGCGCGTGCGCGGCCGCGGCGAGGACCTGGAACTGATCGTGCCCAACCCGTCGGGGGCCAAGGGCAACTACATTCTCCAGTGGAAGAGCCTGCCGGACGTGTTCACGCTGACGGTCCATGATCGGGTCCTTCACCGCGCCATCGGCGAGGCCGGCGCCTCGACGCCCGATCAGGTGCGCCGCGCGACGCTGAAGACCGCCGCGACCGGCCTTGCGGGCCCGGCGGCCGCCAAGCAGGCCAAGACGATGCTGAAGGACGAGGACGACTTCAAACTCCTCATCCAGTTCTCGCTGCTCGCCGACACGGTCGCCCAGCTTTCGCAAGGCTCGCTCCAGATCACGCTCGCCCACGTGCAGAGCGAGACCGGCCGCCAGCAGGCCAAGCTCATCCTCGCGCGCGTCGCCCACAAGGTGAAGCTCGAGGGCAACGAGCTCTACGCGCTGCTCGAGCAGTGGTCCGACCTGATCGCCGCGGTCGGCGCGCCCAAGCTGCCCAAGCCGCCGCGCCTGCGCCGCATGCGCACGCGCATCGAGGAATTCGCCAATTCGATCGGCTCGTGGGCCGAGATCGACAAGTCCGACGCGAGCCCGCTGGGCGCGCTCGCCAGCCTCGTGGCGCGCGAGACCGTCTCGCTCGCCAACGAGCATTTCGTCGCGATCGACGCCCATATCGAGAAGATCGACCAGACGGTCCTCGGCTGGGAGAAGGCGCAGACCGAGATCGAGACCAACGTCCAGCGCATCTCGTGGATGCTCGACGGCTGGGACCTGCTCGTCGCGATGTGGGAAGAGGCGGTGCTGAAGCCCGCCTTCGAACAGCAGGCGACCGTGCAGGAACTCGCGCGCATCGTGCCCATCGTTCCCGAAGAGGAAGTGACGGGCGTGCGCCGCGACAAGCTGCGCGACATCGGCGTGCAGCGCCGCAAGCTCGTCAAGCCGATGGAAGACTGGGTCAGCGGCACGATCGACGCCGACCTGCGCACCCGGCTCGAACGCTACAAGGCGAAGGCCGCATGACCGACGTCGGCAAATCGCTGGGCGACCTCTCGCAGCGCCTCTCGCAGATCCCCGAGGCGACGCTGGTCGAGCTCGTGTGGAGCCTCGAAGGCAAGCGCGCGGGCAACCACACCGACACGACCGCCGTGA
>JAYRKO010000093.1:0-7676 GCA_041905745.1 Tagaea sp.
CCTTTTCGAGTGCGGCCGCATCGAATGCGGCGTCGAGCGGCTCGGGCCCCAGCCCCTTGAAGCGCTTGTCGGCGGCAAGATCGGCTTCGTCGACCAGATCGACCACGCCGAAGCGGCGCGGATCGGTGAAGCGCACGATCACCCCGTCGTCGGTGACGAATTCGACGTGGTCGTGGGGACCGGAAGCGGGCTTGCCGTCCTTCACCAGCACGAGCCGGCCCGACATGCCCAGATGGACGAGCAGCGCCGTGCCCCGGTCGAGATGGACGACGATCCATTTCGCGCGCCGCTCGACCTTGTCCACGCGCGCACCCGTCGTGCGCTGGACGAAGCCCTCGGGTATGGGCGTGCGGATGTCGGCGCGGCGCTGGATCACGCGCGCGAGGCGGCGGCCTTCGAGGTGCGGCCGAAGGCCGCGGACGACGGTTTCGACTTCGGGAAGTTCGGGCATAAGGGCGACGAAGCTGCCCCAAGCGCCCTCCCCTTTTCCAGTGCCGCGCGCTATGGTGCGCGCGCAATGACCCAAGCGCCTGACGACACGACCCATTTCGGCTTCCGCGAGGTCCCGGCCGCAGCCAAGGCCGGGCTCGTGCGCGAGGTTTTCGATTCCGTCGCCGGCCGCTACGACCTGATGAACGACCTGATGTCGCTGGGCGTCCACCGGCTGTGGAAGGCGGCGTTCGTCCATCAGGTGGCGCCGCGCGCGGGCGAACGCTTCGTCGATCTCGCCGGCGGGACGGGCGACATCGCCTTCGCGCTGATGGAACGCGGCGCCGACGTCGTCGTGTGCGACTACAACGAACAGATGGTGCGCCGGGGCCGCCAGCGCGCGAGCGACCGCGCATTGGTACCCGGGCCCGCATGGGCGGTGGGCGACGCGATGGCGCTGCCCTTCGCGTCGTCGAGCGTCGACGGCATCACGATCGCCTTCGGGCTTCGCAACGTGACGGACCCGGAAAAGGCGCTGGCCGAAATCCGCCGCGTGCTGAAGCCAGGCGGGCGCTTCCACTGCCTCGAATTCAGCCGCTTCGCGCTGCCGCTGCTCGATCGCCTCTACGACGCCTATTCGTTCGAGGTGCTGCCGCGGCTGGGGCAATGGATCGCGGGCGACGCCGAGAGCTACCGCTATCTCGCCGAAAGCATCCGCCGCTTCCCGCCGCAGGAAAAACTCGCCGGAATGATGCGCGCGGCCGGCATGGGTCAGGTTTCCCACCGCAACCTGTCGGGCGGGATCGCCGCGATCCATCGCGGCTGGCGGACCTGATGGTGTTGCGCCTGCCCGGACATCTGGTGCGCCTTGCCCGCATCGCGCGCACGCTTGCCGCCTACGACGCGCTGGAAGCCTTCGGCCTTGCCGAAGCGCTGCCCTTCGCGGGCCGCATCGCGGCGAAGCTGCGCCGGCCGGGCCTGCCGCCGCGTCCGGGCCAGCGGCTGGCGATGGCGCTGGCCGAACTCGGCCCCGGTTTCGTCAAGCTCGGGCAGGTGCTGTCCACGCGCGCGGACATCGTGGGCGAGGCGGTCGCCGCCGACCTGACCGGCCTGCAGGACGCCCTGCCGCCCTTCCCCTTCGCGCAGGCGCGCGCGACGATCGAGGGCGAATTCGGCAAACCGCTCGACGAACTCTACGCGTCGATCGACGAAACGGCCGTCGCCGCCGCGTCGATCGCGCAGGTCCATTTCGCGACGACCGCCGACGGGCGCGAGGTCGCGGTCAAGGTGCTGCGCCCGGGCGTGGAAAAAGCCTTCGCGCGCGACGTCGACCTGCTCGCGTGGATCGCGGGGCTGGTCGAACGCTTCGTGCCCAAGGCGCGCCGCCTCAAGCCGAGCGCGGTCGTCGAGAAGCTCGCCCAGACCGTGCGCTTCGAGATGGATCTGCGGCTGGAAGCGGCCGCGGCCGAGGAACTCGCCGCCAATTTCCGCGACGATCCCGAATTCCGCGTGCCCAAGCCCGATTGGACGCGCACCGGCAAGCGCGTGCTGACGACCGAGCGCATCGTGGGCATTCCCATCGACGAGCGCGACGCGCTGATCGAGGCGGGCCACGATCCCAAGGAGATCGTCGCCAAGGCAGCGCGCTCGTTCTTCCGGCAGGTGTTCCGCGACGGCTTCTTCCACGCCGACATGCATCCCGGAAACATCTTCGTGGCGGCCGACGGCGCGCTGGTCGCGGTCGATTTCGGCATCATGGGCCGCATCGACAAGCCCACGCGCATCGTGCTGGCCGACATGCTGGCGGGCTTCCTCAACCAGGACTACCGCAAGGTGGCCGAGGTGCATTTCCGCGCGGGCTTCGTGCCCGCCACGCAGGACATGGGCGCCTTCGCGCAGGCCGCGCGCGCGATCGCCGAGCCCATCCTCGGCCTGCCGCTCGAACAGATCTCGCTCGCCCGCCTGCTCGCCCAGCTCTTCGAGGTGACCGAGCAGTTCCAGATGGAAACCCAGCCCCAGCTGCTGCTTTTGCAGAAATCGATGCTGGTGTGCGAGGGCGTGGGCCGCACGCTCGACCCCAACATCAACATGTGGTCGCTCGCCCGCCCGCTGATCGAGGCGTGGATGGCCGAGAACCGCGGGCCGCTCGCGCGCATCGCGACGACGGGCCAGGAACTGCTCGAACGGCTCGAGGAACTACCCGCGCTCGTCGCCAATCTCGACCACGCGGCGGCCCTCATCGCGGGCGGCGGCGTGCGCCTGCATCCCGACACGCTGCGCGCCTTCGGCACCGACCGCGCGCCCGCGCGCTGGCCGTGGATCCTTGCCGGTGCCGCCGGCGCGGCGTTCCTCTACCTGCTGTTCAAGTAAATTGACCTGCGCACCCTCCTTGCGAACGAAAGGAGACTGCTTGTGTAGACATTAATATTTATATAAATCAGTATATTATAGAGGGATTTTAATCCAGATACACGCCGTGCCGTGTATGTGTTGACATTGCCAATACAGAATGTGTATACATTCAATGTACAATACGAAAATCAGAGGCAAACCAAGCAACACGTATCCAACTGATCCCCACCCAACTAATCCATCCATTGCGAGAGCAACAATGAATCAAAGAGGGAAATCCAATGACAGCCGCAGCCACTGTAAGGCGGCGTGAAACGGGGCGTACTGACCGCCGTGACGTAAACATCAATCTACGCGCCACGGAGGCTTGGCGCTCACTTGTTGATCGTGCCGCGTCACTACTGGAGAAAACTCGAACGGACTTCATCATAGAAGCAACCCGCCGTCAGGCAGAGGATGTTTTGCTCGACCAAAAGTTCTTCGAATTAGACGACAGACGTTATCAAGTTCTCGTGGAAATTCTTGATAAGCCACCTGCGCCAAACGAGGAACTAACTAAACTAATGAGCAGGAAGGCACCATGGCAGAAGTAGTTGTACCGCTAGCAGTCGGGGGGCCGATGTTTCGGCCCCCCGAACCCATCAACGCTAATCACGACGTCGCCGGCTTCACTAGCACGAGCGATGAATTGAACCATTGGCTCAAGCATCGCGCATTGGCCAGCGAGGCACGCACCTCGCGCACCTACGTCGTCACTTATGGAGGACGCGTTGTCGGGTATTATGCGATGGCGGCAGGAGGTATTGCGCGCGCAGAACTGCCTAGGGCGATGAGACATAATACGCCGCAGCAGATCCCCGTCATGGTTCTTGGCCGGCTCGCCACTGACCAAAACTTCGAGGGCCGCGGCATTGGTAGCGGCTTGCTGCAGGAAGCGATTGCGCGGACTTTAGCGGTGTCAGCCGAAGTTGGTGTTCGTGCACTCCTAGTGCATGCACTCGACGAGCACGCCTGCGGGTTCTATCGGAAATTTGGATTTGTTCCGTCGCCCATCGGCGAGCGAACCCTCTTGTTGCCGGTTGAAACCGCAAGCGCGGCGCTACCAACTTCATAGATAGATCGATTGCAAATCAGAACTGATCAACAAAGATGAATTTACTATACAGTATATATTTATATTATCCATCTAATTGCTTAGCGATCGGCATTCCGGGGGCTAATTTAGTTATCGACCAAGTCGCGGGCGGCGTGCGCCTGCATCCCGACACGCTGCGCGCCTTCGGCACCGACCGCGCGCCCGCGCGCTGGCCGTGGATCCTTGCCGGTGCCGCCGGCGCGGCGTTCCTCTACCTGCTGTTCCACTGAGCGCGGCTCAGGCGTCGACCACAACCTCGTCGGTCACGTTGTCGACCACGACGGGCGTTTCGAGATAGGTCACGACCGGTTCGGTCCGGTATTTCTCGCGCACGAAGGCGCGCCACGCGTCGGTGTACATGGCCTCCGCGTCCGCGCGCGAATCCCACGCATAGACGCCGCCCACCGTCGCGCCGTCCGGATAGAGCACGTAGGTCTTCCGCCGCAGGCCCTTCACGCCCCGGTATTTGGGCGCGGTGCTGAGGAAGATGGCGCGCGCTTCTTCGCGGGTGATCGGCTTGGGCAGGGTGAAGGCGGTCAGGACGGTGATCATCGGCGGCTCCCGGTCCGGCGTATTTTTGACACTGTGTCTAAAACCAGATTATTGACATAACGTCAAATACTATTCCGTCCGCGCCCGGAAGCCGGGCGACAGATCCCGGAGGCAGACAAGGATGCGGCCGCGCGAGTTCGACCAGGACGACGTCCTGCGCATCGCCTTCGACCGGTTCCGGCGCAAGGGCGTGCGCGGCACCTCGCTGTCCGACATCGCGCGCGATGCCGGTGTGCAGCGCGGCAGCCTCTACAACGCCTTCGGCAGCAAGGAAGCGCTGTTCCTCGTCGCCTACGAACGCTACGCCGAAACCTATCTGGCCGCCGTCGCGGGCGCGCTGGCCAAGGGCACGCTGCGCGAACGGCTCGCCGCCTATTTCGACATGACGATCCGGAATTTCCGCGCGGGCGCGCCGCCGCGCGGCTGCCCGACCACGCGCGGGCTGATGGAGATGGCGCCGGACGAAAAGGCGCGCCGGGCCTTCGCCGGCCTGATCGCGCGCGCCACCGCCCTTCTCGAAGCGGCACTGGCCGAAGGCGCCAAGCGCGGCGAATTCCGCGGCGACGCCGCGCGGGCGGCCGAGCATTTCGCGATGACGACGCGCGGCCTTGCCGTATTCGAACGCGCCTTCGGCGACGAGGCGCAGCTGCGCCGGATCGCGGCCGACGACATCGATCTCGTGCTGGGCAAGCGCGGCCGGTAACGGCGAGCGCGCGCAAACAAAAACCGTCAAGCCCGGGGGTGACGGGTTATTCAAGGGGGTCGCCTTCTATTGTAGTCCTTACAATATTAGATTTTTCTGATTAATAGTCGCCCTCCCCCCTCGAACCGGAGAAGCGACGAACCATGATTTCCGAATTCCATCCGATTTCCGCCCTCGTCGGCGGCGCCATGATCGGCCTTGCGACGGTGCTGCTGATGGCCTTTGCCGGGCGCATCGCGGGCACGAGCGGTATCGCGCAGCGCCTGTTCCCGCCCTATGTCGACAACGCGATGCCCGGGCGCATCGCCTATCTCGCGGGGCTGATCGCGGCCCCCGGCGCCATGATGCTGACCGGCGTCGCGAAATCGGGCCCGCCGATCGACACCGGCCTGCCGCTGCTGCTGTTCGCGGGCGCGCTCGTGGGCTTCGGCACGGTGTGGGGCAACGGCTGCACGTCGGGCCACGGCGTGTGCGGCATCGCGCGGCTTTCGCCGCGCTCGTTCGCGGCCGCCGCCACGTTCACCGCCGCCGCGATGGTGTCCACCTTCCTCGTCCGCCACGTCTTCTAGGAGCAAACGATGCCCGTCCTCGTCCAGTTTCTCTGCGGCCTTCTTTTCGGCGCCGGCCTCATCGTCTCCGATCTGGCCAATCCACCCACGCTGCTCGGCTTCTTCGACGTCGCGGCCCTGGCCACCGGCGGCTGGGATCCCACGCTGCTGTTCGGCCTGCTTGGTGCCGTCGGCGTGACCTACGTGGGCTACCGGCTGGTGTTCGGCTGGGCGCGGCCCATCTTCGCCGAGCGGTTCGAACTGCCCACGGCCACGAAGCTCGATGCCCGCCTGCTGACGGGCGCCGCCCTGTTCGGCTTGGGCTGGGGCATCGCCGGCCTTTGTCCCAGCCCCGCGGTGACGGTGCTGGGCTTCGGCACTCTCAAATCGCTCCTCTACGCGGGCGCGCTCTTCGCCGGCATGTTCGCCGCCCGCACGCTCGCCGCGCGCACGGCCGGCTAGCGGCCCGTCCTTGCGACACCCCCGGCCGCCGGCCGGGGGTGATCGGCGGGTGTTGAACGCCGCGCCGAATTAGACTATATTCCTTTTATGGAAAGAAATATTCCTTCAGACGAGACCCGCCGTTGCATCCCGGGTTGCACAATTCAACCCGTTGAAACGGCAGAAAAATCGTCCGAAAATCCTACAATCGCCCCGAATTTCCGATTCAGGTTACATTCCTTTAAAATCAAGGCTTTAAATAGGTTACCGTTGCCTGTTGTTCCCTATTGGCCGCGAGTTGCGCCCCTTTCGGGTCCGGCGCTAAAATTCCCCCGTTTTTCGAGGTAAATTCCGATGCTCGCGGGCAAGCGCATTCTTCTGGTCATCAGCGGCGGGATCGCGGCCTACAAGAGCCTCGACCTGATCCGCCGCCTGCGCGAGCGCGGGGCGGACGTGCGCTGCGTGCTGACGCGCGCGGCGCGCGAGTTCGTCACGCCCCTTTCCGTCGGCACGCTGTCGCGCAACCGCGTCTACGACGACCTGTTCGACCTGACGGCCGAGCACGAGATCGGCCACATCCGGCTGGCGCGCGACTGCGACATCGTCGTCGTCGCGCCCGCCACCGCCAACATCCTGGCGAGCATGGCGCAGGGCTTCGCGGGCGATCTCGCGACGACCGTGCTGCTCGCGAGCGACAAGCCCGTGCTTGCGGCACCGGCGATGAACCACGTGATGTGGGCGAACCCCGCGACCGTCGCCAACATCGAGACGCTGCGCCTGCGCGGCGTTTCGTTCGTCGGCCCCGAAACGGGCGAACTGGCCGAAGGCGAAACCGGGGCCGGGCGCATGAGCGAGCCGCTCGCCATCGTCGCGGCGGTCGAAAAGCGCCTGTCGGCCGATGCGCCGCTCGCCGGCACGCGCGCCCTCGTCACCAGCGGGCCCACCTACGAACCCATCGACCCGGTGCGCTATATCGCCAACCGCTCGTCGGGCAAGCAGGGCCACGCGATCGCCGCCGCACTCGCCGCACTCGGCGCGCAGACGACGCTGGTCTCGGGGCCCACGCGCCTTGCCGACCCGGCGGGCTGCCGCGTCGTGCATGTGGAAACCGCGCAGCAGATGCTGGCCGCGAGCCTTGCGGCCCTGCCCGCCGAAATCGCCGTGTGCGCGGCCGCCGTCGCCGACTGGCGCCCGGCCAGCCCCGGCAACGCGAAACTGAAGAAGACCGAAGGCGGCCCGCCGCCGGGCATCGCGCTTGCCGAGAATCCCGACATCCTCGCCACGCTCTCGCGCCACGCGCAGCGCCCGCGTCTGGTCGTCGGCTTCGCGGCCGAGACCGAAAACCTGCTCGCCCACGCGGCCGCCAAGCGCGCACGCAAGGGCTGCGACTGGATCGTGGCCAACGACGTTGGCGAAGGGACCGGCACGTTCGGCGGCGACAGCAATCGCGTGCACGTGATCGACCGCGCGGGCACGGAATCGTGGGAACCCATGGCCAAGGACGAGGTCGCGCGCC
>JAYRKO010000094.1:0-7651 GCA_041905745.1 Tagaea sp.
GATGTCGTTGGAAAATTCCAAGAAAGGCGTCCCCGGCCGGATTGTGTTAGGGTCTTACCGAACCCATGTTACGGGCGGACGTTACCACGTCCGCCCCCCGGCGAAAGCGCCGGGGCGCCGAATCTTGCGGAGAAGGACGATGATGCGCCGGGCCGCCCTGATCGCGATTGCGCTGCTGGCCGCGGGCCCGGCCTTGGCCGAGGATCCGCGCCCCAACAGTTCGCCGCCCAAGGTGAACAAGGACGCCGATACGATCAATGCCGCCAATCCGCGCGTGTTCCACGCCGGGCCGGGCAAGCCGCTGCAGGGCAATGTCTGGACGCCGCCTTCGGCCGCCAAGCCGGCCAAGAAGGACGACAAGGCCGCGGGCGGCCACTAATTCCTGAGTTTCGGCCCGGTCAGGGCGCGGGGACGGGGACGATTTCGGTCTGCGCCTCGCGGCGCAGCATGCATTCCGTGCCGCCGCCCAGCGTGCGGATGCAGCTGTATCGGGCGTTCGGATCGGCCTTGGCCGGCTCCTCGCCGTTGTAGCGGGCGATCTGGTCGCACACGATCGCGCGATCGCCGGTGAGGAACATGCCTTCGCAGCGGCCGGGCATGAAGTTCGGCGCCAGCAGGATCACGGACCACGTGGCGCCCGTGCCAATGTGGTCGAGATAGGGGCCGGTGAAGTTCTTGACCTTGTCCGGAACCGCGCTCAGTGGCGGGCTGCCCTGAAAGTGCGGGGTCTTCATTCCCTCGCAGGCGGCCAGCGCCATGCCCGCGAGGAGCACGATCGCCAGAGGCCGGAACTTGGGAGTTATCTTGGACATGTCTAAAATTTGAACCAAATTTACTAAGAAATGATGAATCGTGGCGAGATTTTTTCAGCCGTTCGCCCGATAAAGCGCTAACTGATGGAAAAAGCTGTCAAAAGCGTCCTTCGGGGTCTGGCCGGTTGCCGCCTCGAAACGCACGACCGCTTCCATCGGCAGGCTTTTGACCGGCGCAAACAGGTTGTCGAATACGGTGAGGAAGTCGGCCTTCGTGAACTGCGCGATGTCGAGCCCGTCGCCCACCTGCACGTACTTGTTGGGCGCGAGGCTGATCGACGTCTGCTTGTGCTGCATGATCCGGAAGAACCATTCGCGGCGCGTGTCGAAGCGCTTGAAGGCCTGCGCGATCTTCACGAGGACCATCCAGAAGATCGCCTCGGCGCGCGGGTCGGCATAGAAGTCGTCCCACGTGAAGGCGGCCCCCTTCTTGTCGCGGATCTCCTCGACGATCGCGTTGCACTGCTCGTTCCACTCGGTCTCCTCGTCGCCGACGAGCGAGTGCACGAAGAAAAAGAAGTTGTGGAGCATGCCGCGGTCGAGCTGCTGGGACTGGAAGAAGTCCGACAGCGGATGGACCACGAGCCGGCCGAAGGAATTGACCCGGCGGTTCAGGTTCTGCGCGTCGACGATCGTGCTGACGATCTGCTGGAAGACGGCGCGGTAGAAATTGTCCATCTCGCCCGAGACTTTCATCGCCTCGGCGATGCGCGCGACGTCTTCGGGTCCGATGTTGCCACCCAGCCGCTCGACCTCGGCCTCGACGGTCTTCACGAACGCGTCGAGCATCGTGACGACGGCGTGGCGGATCTGGAGCGGGCCTTTGGCGAACATGATGCCTGCAACTCTAAAGGTTGGCGCGACGCTTGGGAATCGGCGCGGCGAACTGCTAATTTGTTCGTCTTCTTCCGGCTTCGGACGATTCGCGTGGTCGACGGCGCGTCACTATACAGGGGAAAGACGATTCTGGTGACGGGCGCCACCGGCCTTTACGGCCGGTCGCTCGTGCCGCGTCTTTTGGCGCTGGGTGCGCGGGTTCGTGCCGTTTCGACCCGGCCGTCGCCGCAAGATTTCCCGGGTGCGGCCGACGGCGTCGAGCATCTGGCGGGCGACCTCACCGACCGCTGCTTTGCCGACCGTGCGGCGAAAGGGGCGGACGGGCTCTTCCATCTGGCCGGCCGGCGCGGCTCGATCGCGATCCAGGTCCGCCACGGCGCCACGATGCTGGCCGACAACGTGCTCGTCTGCATGAACACGCTCGAAGCCGCACGCCGTGCGGGCATCGCGCGGATCGTCTACACCAGCACCGTTTCGGTCTATCCGCCGATGGAGGTCTATCGCGAAGACCTGACCTGGAGCGCCAATCCCCATCCCGGCAACGAATACGTCGCGTGGGCCAAGCGCATCGTCGAGAAGCTGATCGAGGCGTACCGCATCGAATACGGGATGGAGAACATCGCCGTCGTGCGGCCGGTCAACACATTCGGCCCGCACGACGACTTCGATCCGAAGACGGCGCTCGTCGTGCCGGCGCTGATCGCGCGCGCGCTTTCCGGCGAAAACCCGTTCGTCGTGTGGGGCGACGGGTCGGCGGTACGCGACTTCCTCTACGTCGAGGATGCGGTCGACGGACTGCTCGCGGCCTACGAACGCGGGCTCGGCAAGGGGCCGGTCAATCTCGGCAGCGGGCGCGGCTATTCGGTGCGCGAACTGGTCGGCCATGTGCTGGCGGCGGCAGGCATCGCACCGCACGTCGAATGGGACGCGAGCAAGCCCGCAGGCGAAGCGAAGAAGGTCGCCGACACGACGCGCGCGCGCGAAGTTCTCGGCTTCGTGCCCCGCGTGGGGCTCGAGGAAGGCATCCGGCGCACGATCGCGTGGTATCGCGCGCAGGCGCGCGGCTAGCGCTTGGGCACGTCCATGCCGGCCGCGCGCAGGACGGCTGCGGCCTGCGGTCCGGCGAGGTGGGCGAGCAGCGCCTTTGCGGCCGTCTCGTCCTTCGCCTTGGCGGCGAGGCCGGCCGAATAGACGGTCGTCAGCTGGATCTCGGCGGGCAACGGCCCCACCATCTTCACGCCCTTCACCGGCAGGATCTCGCTGATCTGGTGGACGACGATGTCGGCCTCGCCGCGCGCGACGATCTCGGCGACGTAGCCGCCCGCCTGCACCTTCGTCTTGGGCGCCATTTCGGCGGCGAGCCCCGCCTTTTCGAGCCAGCCGCGGAAATAGATGCCGCTCGTGCCGCCGGCCGCCGGATCGACATAGGCGATGGCGCGCGCCGTGCGCAGGGCGGTCACGAAGCTCGCGACCGACGACAGGTCGGGCGACGGGTCGGCCTCGCGCACGCCCACGCCGATGCCAACCGACGCGATGTCGCTGCGGCTGCCGGCTGCCAGCAGGCCCTTGGCGATCAGCGCGTCGATCGCGGCCGGCACGATGACGACGACGTCGTAGGCTTCGCCCGCCTCGACGCGGCGCGTCGCACCGCCGGCCGTGTCCGACGCGAGCACGACCTTGTGGCCGGTCGACGCTTCGAACGAGGCCACCATCTTCTCGACGACCGCGCGCGTGGCGCCGGTGCACAGCATCCTGATTTCGACCGCGCGCGCGGGCAGGGCGACGAGCAGGGCGACGAGGACGGCGGCGGCTGTGCGCATGGACGGCACCTCTCGGACACGCGGAAGGAAATGGTGCCGGGTGAGGGGATTGAACCCCCGACCTTCGGTTTACAAAACCGCTGCTCTACCGCTGAGCTAACCCGGCGACGGGCAGCGTTTTAGCACTTTTTCGCGTCCGTGCGACCCCCGATGACGGGGTTTGCGGCCCGATCGTCCGCCGGCAGAACGCGCCCGGGCCCGTCGTTTTGCAGACGCCCGATTGCGTGATAAGCAGGCCGCAATGGTGTATTCGGGGAAGGCCATGCGCGCGCAGGCGCCGCTTTGGTTGCTGGCGCTGATCACGCTCAGCGGCACGATCGCCATGCACATCTTCGTGCCTGCGCTTTCCCAGGTGGCGCGCGATCTCGATGCCGGCGCGAGCGCCACGCAGCTCACGCTCAGCGCCTATGTCGTGGGGCTCTCCCTCGGCCAGCTCACGTACGGTCCGATTTCCGACCGCTACGGCCGCCGGCCGTTGCTGTTCGTCGGCATGGCCGTCTATGCGCTGGCGAGCTTCGCGGCCATGCTGGCGCCGACGATCGGTACGCTCGTCGTCATCCGCTTCTTCCAGGCGCTGGGCGGTTGCACGGGGCTCGTCCTCGGCCGGGCGATCGTGCGCGACTACGCGTCGGGTGCCGAGGCCGCGCACAGGCTTTCGCTGATGAACCTGATGGTAATGGCGGGACCCGGCCTGTCGCCGCTGCTCGGCTCGGTCCTCGCGGACGTCACGGGCTGGCGATCGATCTTCGCGGCACTGGCGGCACTCGGGCTCGTCAACTTCGTGCTGATCTGGCGGATGCTGCCGGAATCGGGCGGCGGCTCCGGCCACGACGCGCGCTCGGTCCTGCGCAGCTACGGCCGGCTCGCGCGTTCGCCCGTGTTCCTCGGCTACGCGATTGGGGGCAGCTGCGCCACGACGTCGGTCTACGCCTTCATCGGTGCGGCCCCCTTCATCTTCATCGACCGGCTCCAGCGGCCGGCGCACGAGGTCGGCGTCTATCTGATGGTCAACATCATCGGCGCGTGGCTCGGCAGCCTCGTCGCGAGCCGGCTCATCGGCCGCTTTCCGAGCGACCGACTGATGGTGGCGGGCAACGCGCTCAGCTGTGCGTGCGCGGTCGTGCTGCTTGGTGTCGCGCTCTCCGGCGCGCCGAGTGTGGCGTGGATCGTGGGGCCGATGCTGCTGTTCACGATGGGGGCGGGCATCGCGTCGCCGATGGCGCTGTCCGCCTCGCTCGGCGTCGATCCGTCGATCGCGGGCTCGGCTTCGGGCCTCTACGGCTCGATCCAGATGGCGTTCGGCGCCGCCTGCGCCTCGCTGAGCGCGCTGGGCGGCGATCCGACCGTCGCGGTGGGTGTGGTGCTTCTGTCGGCGGGCATATTCGCGCAGCTGTCGTTCGCCTTCGCGCTCGCGCACAAGCCCCGGCAGCCGACGGCGGGTTGACTCCCACCCGAACCTTCATTATCGATATCTATAATGATGAAAGCCCAGGTGAGGAAACTGTCGCGCCCGGCCGACGTGGTCTACGACCACGTGCGTCGCCGCATCATGATGAACGAGGTCAAGCCCGAGGTCGCGCTCACCGAACTGGGGCTCGCGCACGAGATCGGCTGCAGTCAGGGCACGATTCGCGAGGCGCTGCTGCGCCTGCAGGAGGACGGCCTCGTCACCCGCACCGCGCGGCGCGGCACGGTCGTCACGCGCCTGACGGCCGAGGAGGCGCAGGAGATGCTCGTGCTGCGCCGCACGATCGAGACGCGCGGCGCGGTCAAGGCCGCGCGCAACGTCGACAAGGCATTGCTGGCCGAACTTGCCGACATCCGCGAACGCATGGACGAGGCCGCCGCGCAGGACGACGAATACGCGCTGATGCAGGCCGATTCCGAGTTCCATCTCGCGATCTTCCGCGCCGCCGGCCTCGACGCGCTCGAGCAGATCCTGGCGCGCTGCATGAACCATTCGCACCGCTGGAAGATCTGGGCGCCGTCCCACCGCCGCGCGCTCGCCAAGACGGCCGCACGCCACGACGTGCTCGTCGACCGGCTTGCGGCGGGCGACGGGGAGGGGCTTGCCGAAGCGCTGGGCAAGCACATCGACACGATCGTCAAGACCGGCCCCGCCGCGAGGTCCGCCCGATGACCGCCTCCTACGTCGATCCCGAAATGGCGACGATCCTCGCCGAGATGCGCGCGGCGCCGGCCTTCGATTTCAAGGTCGGCCCGATCGCCGAGGCGCGCGCCAAGAACGATGCCGCGACGATCGCGTGGAGCAAGGGCGCGCCCGCGATGGCGACGACGGAACTGGAGATCCCGGGTCCGCACCGGATGCGCGCGCGGCTCTACCGCCCGTCGGCCGACAGGCGCCTGCCGCTCGTCGTGTTCGCGCATGGCGGCGGCTGGACGTTCGGCTCGATCGACACGCACGACGGCACGATGCGCAATCTCGCCGCCGCGTCGGGCTGCGCGGTGTTCGGCTTCGACTATCGCCTCGCGCCCGAAAATCCGTTTCCCGCCCCGCTCGACGACACGATGGCCGCGATCGCGTTCGCGCGCTCGGGCGCGCTGGGCGATGCGGTCGACGCCTCGCGTCTGGCGCTTGCCGGCGATTCGGCCGGCGCCACGCTGGCGCTCTCCGCCATGCTGCGCCTGCGCGATACGGGCGGCGTCCTGCCGGCGGCGGCAGCCCTTTTCTACGGCTGCTACGCGCCGATCTTCGACACGGCGAGCCACGCGGCGTTCGGCGAAGGCTTCCTCCTCACCAGCGTCAACATGCGCTGGTACTGGACAAACTATCTGGGCGGAAAGATCGACGCGCCGTCCGCGCTGGCCGCGCCGCTCGGCGCGCCGCGTCTCGACAGCTTGCCGCCGCTGCATCTGTCCGCGGCGGGGCTCGACCCGTTGCGCGACGACACGTCGCGGCTTGCGGTGCGCCTCGCCGAGGCGGGCGTCGAGTTCCGCTACGAGCACATTCCGGGCGTCGTCCACGGCTGTCTGCGCATGAGCGGACGGCTGGGACGCGCGCGCGAACTGATCCGGTCGGCAGGGGCCTTTCTGGCCGGAAAACTCACAACGACAACCGATGGGGGAAAACAGCCATGAAGCGCAGGACATTCGTAAAGCTCGCGGGCGCAAGCGCGCTCGCCGCTCCGTTCGCGGCACCCGCGATCGCGCAGGGCACCGCGACGGTGCGCTGGTGGTACCACTACGACAATCCGCAGAGCACTCCCGCGGCCCTGATCGCGAAGTTCGAGCAGGCCAACCCGGGCATCAAGATCCAGGCCGAAGCGATTCCTTGGGGCGGCGGTACGGACTACATCAACCGCATCTTCTCGTCGGTCGTCGCGGGCAACCAGCCGGACTGCGCGATGGTGCGACTTTCGTACCTCTCGCGCTTCTCGCAGATGCGCGCGCTCGAACCGCTCGACAACTACCTGCGCGGCTGGGCTGGGCAGGGCGACATTTCGGCGGACGTGTGGAAGCTCAATCGCGCGCCGGACGGCAAGCAGTATTACATGCCGCTCCACTACGTCGTGATCTACCTCTACTACCGCCAGGACCTGTTCCAGCAGGCCGGCCTGCAGCCGCCGAAGACCTTCGACGAATTCCTGAACTGCGCGAAGGTCCTCACCAAGGACGGCATGTTCGGCTACGGCATGCGCGGCGGCGCCGGCTGCCACGACAACTGGGGCCCGTTCGTGCTGGGCGGCGGCGCTTCGTTCGACAAGGGCGGCATGGTGTCGGCCAAGGCCCTTGCGGCGAACCGGTTCTTCGTCGAGTTCGCGACCAAGCACAAGGTGGTGCCGCCTTCGGCGCCGACCGACGCGTTCCGCCAGATCGTCGACAGCTTCAAGGCCGGCCGCACGGCGATGACGATCCACCACATCGGGTCGGCTGCCGAGATGGTGACCGCACTCGGCGACAAGGCCTCGGCCGTACCGCTGCCGCGCGGCCCGGGCGGCGAAGGCTGGACGTATTTCGGCGACGAGTCGAACGCGATCTTCGCCAACAGCAAGGTCAAGGAAGCGGCGTTCCGCTGGATCAGCTTCCTGTCGGGTGCCGGCAACGTCGAGCAGGCCCAGCTCAGCGGCCAGCTGCCGATCACCACGTCGGGCGGCAAGAGCTGGGCGGGTCATCCGCAGCGCTTCGTGGATGCGAGCTTCGCCTCGCTCCCCATCGCGCAGA
>JAYRKO010000095.1:0-7634 GCA_041905745.1 Tagaea sp.
AGAACGTCGCGCGCGACCGGCTGGAAACCGTGATGAAGATCGAGGCCGACCGCATGGCGAACCTGACGCTCGACGAGCGCGAGGTGACGACCGAGCGCGACGTGATCGTCGAGGAACGCCGGCAGGTGATCGACCAGCGCCCCGCCGCGCGACTGCGCGAGCGCGCGATGGCGCTGCTGTTCGCCAACCATCCCTACGGCCGGCCGGTCATCGGCTGGGAACACGAGATGAAGGCGCTGACGCGCCGCGACGCGCTCGACTGGTACGGCAAGTGGTACGCGCCCAACAACGCGATGCTGATCGTCGCAGGCGACGTGACGCCGGCCGAGGTGAAGGCGCTGGCGGAAAAATACTACGGTCCCGTCCCGCGCAAGGCGGTGCCCGAGCGCGCCCGCCCGCAGGAACCGCCCGCACTGGGCACCAAGCGCATCGAGCTGCGCGACGCGCGCGTGCGCCAGCCGTCGTGGTCGCGCGCGTGGCTCGCCCCCTCGCAGGCGCGCGGCCTGCCGGCGCTGGGGCCCGAGACGGTCGACGCGCTCGACGTGGCGGCCGAACTGCTGGGCGGCGGGGCGACGAGCCGGCTCGTGCGCGCCCTCGTCCACGACGCCGACCTCGCGACGTCGGCAGGGGCTTCGTACGATTCCGCGGCCCTCGATCTCGAATCCTTCTGGGTCTACGCCAGCCCCAAGCCGGGCGTCGAGGTCGCCGCGCTCGAAGCGGCCGTCGAAAAGGCGCTGGCCGAGACGCTCGCCGCCGGCTTCACCGAGGACGAAGTCGCGCGCGCCAAGGCGCGCATGGCCGACGCCGCAGTCTTCGCGCGCGATTCGCTCCAGTCGGGTGCGCGCGCCTTCGGCGTCGCCTTCGCGACGGGCAAGGACATCGCGTGGGTCGAGGACTGGCCCAAGCGGCTTGCGGGCGTGACGGCGGCGCAGGTCAACGCGGCCCTTCGCGCCGTGCTCGACCCCGACGCGCACGTGACGGCCATCCTGCTGCCCAAGCCCGGAAGCTGATCATGCGCGCGTTTCTCGCCTTCCTCCTTTTCGTTCTCGCCGCCGCACCGGCGCACGCCGCAGGCCCGAAGATCGAGCGCGTCGTCAGCCCCGGCGGGATCGAGGCGTGGCTGGTGCGCGACAATTCGCTGCCGCTGCTGGCGATCGAATTCGCATGGCGCGGGGCGGGTTCGGCCGGCGATCCCGACGGCAAGGAAGGCCGCGCGGCGATGACGACCGACCTGCTCGTGCAGGGCGCGGGTGCGCGCGGCCAGCAGGAATTCGCGGCCGCCCTCGAAGACAAATCGATTTCGCTCGGCTTCTCGGCCGGTGCCGATACGGTGCAGGGCTCGCTGCGCACGCTCTCGCGCGACAAGGATCTCGGCGTCGAGCTGCTGGCCGACGCGCTGACCCGGCCGCGCTTCGAGCCCGCGCAGGTCGAGCGCATCCGCCAGGCGATCCTCGCTTCGCTCGCGCGCGAGGAAACCTCGCCCGAAACCATCGCAAGGCGCGCCTTCGCGCGCGCGGCCTTCGGCGCGCACCCGTACGCGCGCCCGGCGCGCGGCACGCCCGCCAGCGTCAAGGCGCTTTCCGTCGACGACCTGCGCGCCGATCTCGCGGCCGGCTACGCGCGCGACAATCTCGTCGTCGCGGCGGTGGGCGACACCGATGCGGCCGAACTGGGCCGGCTGCTGGACCGCGCCTTCGCGGGCCTGCCGGCGAGCGCGCGCGTTCCCGCGATCCCGCCGGCTTCCTTCGGCGGCGGCGGGCGCACGCTCGTCATCGACCGGCCCGGCAGCCAGACCAACGTGCTGGT
The DNA here is from genome assembly GCA_041905745.1 of Tagaea sp. GTDB lineage: Bacteria > Pseudomonadota > Alphaproteobacteria > CACIAM-22H2 > CACIAM-22H2 > Tagaea. The sequence goes on from JAYRKO010000095.1 coordinate 1,807, forward strand.
CGGCCGGCCCGGCGTGTCGCGCGACGACCCGGATCTCTACGCGGCCTCCATCGTCAATTACATATTGGGCGGCGGCGGCTTCAATTCGCGCCTGATGCTGTCGGTGCGCGAGCGCGAAGGCCTCACCTACGGCATCGGCACCGGCCTTGCGATCTTCGAGCGCGCGAACCTCGTGCAGGGCTCGTGGTCCAGCGAGAACCGCGTGGTGGGCCGCGCGCTCGATCTCGTGCGGCAGGAATGGACGCGCATGGGCGAGACGGGCCCGAGCGAGGACGAGCTTGCCGGCGCCAAGGATTACCTGCTGGGGTCCTTCGCGCTGCAGTTCGACGGCGTGGCGCGCATCGCGCGCCTGCTGCTGGGGGCCCGCCTCGACGGGCGCGGCACCGACTGGTTCGAGGAGCGCGAGAAGCGCATCCGCGCGGTCACGCTCGACGACGCGCGGCGCGTCGCCGCCCGGCTGTTCGCCGCGAAGGACCTGCTGGTCGTAGCGGTCGGCAAGCCCGAGGGCATTGCCGCGCGCGACTGACGGCGCATCCGCGCTATCATCCGCCTCCCTCCGCAGCACGCATCCCCGAGTCGATCCCATGAAGCTCCCCTACGATCAGGACCTCCGCCACTGCTTCGACCTCGCGGCCGGTTTCGACCGCGCGGCGTTCGAGATCCATCTGGCGCGCACGCAGCCGGCACTCGACCGCCTGCGCGCGGCCAAGGGGAAGGGAACCTACGCGTTCCTCGACCAGCCCGACCGCACCGACGATTTCGCGGCGATCGACGCGGCGGCGAAGGACATGGGCCGCTTCGGCACGGTCGTGCTGATGGGCACGGGCGGCTCCAGCCTGGGTGCGCGCACGCTCGCGGCACTGGTCGACGGCGGCGGCGGCTTCTGGCCCAAGGGCAAGCCGCGCCTCGTCGTGGCCGAAAACGTCGATCCGTTCGCCTTCGACAAGATGCTCGGCACGCTCGACCCGGCCGATACGGGCGCGCTGTTCGTCTCGAAATCGGGCGGCACGGGCGAGACGCTGGCGCAAGCGCACGCGATCCTGCCGTGGCTCGCCAAGGCGGGTCCGGTCGGCGCGCGCGCCCGCGCGATCACCGAGCCCACCGACAACGCGATGGCGCGGCTCGCCAAGCGCCACGCGATCCCGATCCTCGACCACCCGACCACGCTGGGCGGGCGCTATTCGGTACTGTCGGTCGTGGGCCTGCTGCCGGCGGCCTTGCTGGGCATCGACATCCGCGCCCTGCGCAAGGGGGCGGCCGCCGCGCGCGACGCGGCGCTTGCCGATCCGGCGACCTCGTTGCCCGCACAAGGGGCGGCACTGGCGTCCGCCCTTGCCGCGCGCGAGAAGCGCATCTCGGTCCTGTGCCCGTATGTCGACGCGCTCGCCCCCTTCGGCCAATGGTTCGCGCAGCTGTGGGCCGAAAGCCTCGGCAAGGGCGGGGCGGGTACGACGCCGATCCGGGCGCTGGGCACCGTCGACCAGCACAGCCAGTTGCAGCTGTGGCTCGACGGGCCGGCGGACAAGCTCGTGACGATCCTCGCGCGCGACAGCCGCGATGCCGGCCAGCGCTACGCGGCCGAAGCATTGGGCGACGCCTCGCTCGACTGGCTCGCCGGGCGCACGATGGGCGACCTTCTGGACGTGTCGTGGCGCGCGACGGCCGAGACGCTGGCGCGGCGCGGCCGGCCGGTGCGCCTGATGACGATCCGCACGCTCGACGAGACGACGCTGGGCGCGCTGCTGATGCATTTCATGCTGGAAACGGTGATCGTGGCCGACCTGTTCGGCGTCGATCCGTACGACCAGCCGGCGGTCGAGGACGGCAAGAAGCTCGCGCGCACCTACATGAAGGGCATGGGGGGATGACGATCCGCCGGCTGCCCGAAACGCTCGTCAATCGCATCGCCGCAGGCGAAGTGATCGAGCGGCCGGCGGCCGCCGTGAAGGAGCTTGTCGAGAACGCGATCGACGCCGGGGCAAGGCGCATCGACGTGACGCTGGGCGAGGCGGGGCGCGCGTTGATCGCGGTCGTCGACGACGGCAAGGGCATGGCGCCGGACGAGCTGTCGCTCGCGGTCGAGCGCCACGCAACCTCGAAGCTGCCCGACGACGACCTGCTGGCGATCCGCACGCTGGGCTTTCGCGGCGAGGCGTTGCCGTCGATCGGCGCCGTCGCGCGGCTGACCATCGTCAGCCGCCCGCACGGGGCCGCCGAAGGGTGGTCGATTTCAGTCGAAGGCGGGGCGAAGGCCGAGCCGGTGCCCGCCTCGGCGCCGCCGGGCACGCGCGTGGAAGTACGCGATCTTTTCTACGCCACGCCGGCGCGTCTCAAGTTCCTGAAGGGCGAGCGGGCGGAGCGCGAGGCCTGCGAGGACGCCATCGCGCGCCTCGCGATGGCGCATCCGGAAATCGCGTTCTCGCTGACCGCCGACGGCCGCGCGATCCTGAAGCTGCCGGCCGCGACCGGCGGCGGGGACGCGGCGCGGCTTTCGCGCGTATCGGCCGTCATCGGCAAGGACTTCTTCGACAACGCCAGCGCGCTCGACGCGCGGCGCAGCGATCCCGAGGGCGAGGTGCGCCTGTCGGGCCATGCGGGCCTGCCCACGTACAACCGCGCGACCGCGCAGCACCAATACCTGTTCGTCAACGGACGGCCCGTGCGCGACAAGCTGCTGGCCGGTGCGGTGCGCGGCGCCTACGCCGATTTCCTCGCGCGTGACCGGCATCCAGCGGTCGCGTTGTTCCTGGAACTGCCCACGCATCTGGTCGACGCCAACGTGCATCCGGCGAAGACCGAAGTGCGCTTCCGCGATCCCGCGCGCATCCGCGGCCTGATCGTGGCGAGCCTGAAGGAAGCGCTCGACCGCGCGGGTTTCCGCGCCTCGACGCGCGTGGCGGTCGAGGCGCTGGAACTGGCGCGCGCGCATGCCGCCCCGCCGCCGCAATACGCATTCGCCGCACCGGGACCTGCGAACATGCCCGCGCGCACCTTCGCGCCCGGTGCCGCACTGGCCGAGCGCAGCGTCGAATGGCAGGCCCCCGCCGGGCCGAGGCCCGCCTTCGGCGTGTCGGCGCCGGCCGCGGCACCCGTGCCCGACGCGGCCGCCGGCGACCTGCCGCTGGGCATCGCGCGCGCGCAGCTGCACGAGACTTACATCGTCGCGCAGACGAAGGACGGCATCGTCATCGTCGACCAGCACGCAGCGCACGAGCGCCTCGTCTACGAACGCATGAAGGAAGCGCTCGACGCGGGCGGGGTGAAGCGCCAGACGCTGCTGATCCCCGAGATCGTCGAGCTCGACGAAGGTTCGGCGGCGGCCATCGCGGGCAAGGCCGGCGAACTGGCCGAGCTTGGTCTCGTCGTCGAGCCGTTCGGGCCCGGTGCGATCGCCGTGCGCGAGACGCCCGCGCTTCTGGGCGAGCTCGACGTGAAGGGGCTGGTGCGCGACCTTGCCGACGAGATCGCCGAGCACGGGGCGGCCCTGTCGCTCAAGGAACGGCTTGCCGACGTGTGCGGCACCATCGCGTGCCACGGCTCGGTGCGCGCCGGCCGCCGCCTGACGGGACCGGAGATGGATGCGCTCCTGCGCCAGATGGAAGCGACCCCCCACAGCGGCCAGTGCAACCACGGCCGGCCGACCTATGTCGAACTCAAGCTCGCCGATATCGAAAAGCTGTTCGGCCGGCGCTGACAGCATTTAGGCAATAAAACTTTTTGTAAGAATATAGTCGTTGAGCCGATGCGGTGCACGTGGCAGAATTCCGGCCATGTCGAAACCGTCGCCCGTCCCGTTTCGCCGATTTCTGCCGCACTGCGGCCGAACCGTCCGTTTTTCGGGCGCGGCGCTTGTCGCCGCTTCCCCCGATTCAGGTTACCGACCCCCGAAAATCGACGGTTTTCCGAATTATTTCAGCAGGATGGAAATAGGTTACCAAGGGCGACCGGTAACCCGTCGAGGCGGGCCGTCGCGCATTTCCGGCAGCGGTTTTCGCCGCCAAAGATGCGGGCACGCCTGTTGCGTCGCGGGAGGGGCTTGCCTATGTTCCCGCTTCCCTCCGCGCCCCCTCGTCGGGCGCCTTTTTTTCGAGTCCCCGGCGCAATGACCGACCTGTCGCGCATCCGCAATTTCTCGATCGTCGCGCATATCGACCACGGCAAATCCACGCTCGCCGACCGCCTGATCCAGGCCTGCGGTGCCGTCGAGGCGCGCGAGATGCAGGAGCAGATGCTCGACTCGATGGATATCGAGCGCGAGCGCGGCATCACGATCAAGGCGCAGACCGTGCGCCTCGACTACAAGGCGAAGGACGGGAAGGACTATGTCCTGAACCTGATGGACACGCCCGGCCATGTCGACTTCGCCTACGAGGTCAGCCGGTCGCTCGCCGCGTGCGAGGGTTCGATCCTCGTCGTCGACGCCTCGCAAGGCGTCGAAGCCCAGACGCTCGCCAACGTCTACCAGGCGCTCGACGTGGGCCACGAGATCGTGCCCGTCCTCAACAAGATCGACCTGCCCGCGGCCGATCCCGAGCGCATCAAGAAGCAGATCGAGGACGTCATCGGCCTCGACGCGTCCGACGCGGTGCCGATCTCGGCCAAGACCGGGCTCAACATCGACCTCGTGCTCGAAGCGCTGGTCGCGCGCCTGCCGCCGCCCAAGGGCGACGGGGCTGCACCGCTCAAGGCGCTGCTCGTCGACGCGTGGTACGACCTCTATCTCGGCGTCGTGCTGCTGATCCGCGTCAAGGACGGGCGCATCGCCAAGGGCATGAAGATCCGGATGATGAATTCCGGCGCCAACTACGACGTCGAGCGCGTGGGCGTGTTCACGCCCAAGCTCAAGGACGTGGGCGAGTTGGGTGCGGGCGAGATCGGCTTCGTCACCGCCGGCATCAAGGCGGTGGCCGACGTCGCCATCGGCGACACGATCACCGAGGAAAAGCGCCGCGCGGAAGAACCGCTGGCGGGCTTCAAGCCCTCGCTGCCCGTGGTCTGGTGCGGACTGTTTCCGGTCGATCCGGCGCAGTTCGAGCATCTGCGCGAAAGCCTTGCGAAGCTGCGCCTGAACGACGCGAGCTTCGTCTACGAGCCGGAAAGCTCGGCGGCACTGGGCTTCGGCTTCCGCTGCGGGTTCCTGGGCCTGCTGCATCTGGAAATCGTGCAGGAGCGGCTGTCGCGCGAGTTCGACCTCGACCTGATCGCGACGGCGCCCTCGGTCGTCTACAAGGTCTACCTGACCGACGGCTCGGTCCTCGACATGCACAATCCGGCGGACATGCCCGACGCCGTGCGCATCGACCATATCGAGGAGCCGCGCATCAAGGCGACGATCCTCGTGCCGGACGAATATCTCGGCGCGATCCTGAAGCTCTGCCAGGACCGGCGCGGCATCCAGCAGAACCTCACCTACGTGGGCAACCGCGCGATGGTGGTCTACGACCTGCCGCTCAACGAGGTCGTGTTCGATTTCTACGACCGGCTGAAGTCCGTCAGCCGCGGCTACGCGTCGTTCGACTACCAGATGACCGACTACCGCGAGGACGACCTCGTGCGCCTGTCGATCCTCGTCAACGCCGAGCCGGTCGACGCGCTCGCCATCATCGTCCACCGCACGCAGGCCGAGACGCGCGGGCGCGCGCTGTGCGTGAAGCTCAAGGAGCTGATCCCGCGCCAGCTCTTCGTCATTCCCGTGCAGGCAGCCATCGGCGGCAAGATCGTCGCGCGCGAGACGATCTCGGCCCTGCGCAAGGACGTGCTCTCCAAGTGCTACGGCGGCGACATCACCCGCAAGCGCAAGCTCCTCGACAAGCAGAAAGAGGGCAAGA
>JAYRKO010000096.1:0-7545 GCA_041905745.1 Tagaea sp.
CGGCGTTTGCGGTCGGCCTCGTAGTCCTGGTAGTTGCCCTCGAACCACACGACCTGGCTGTCGCCCTCGAAGGCGAGGATGTGGGTGGCGATGCGGTCGAGGAACCAGCGGTCGTGGCTGACCACCAACACGCAGCCCGAATAGCCGAGCAGCGCTTCTTCCAGGGCCCGCAGCGTGTCGACGTCGAGGTCGTTCGTCGGTTCGTCGAGCAGCAGCACGTTCGAACCGGTCTTCAGCATCTTGGCGAGCTGCAGGCGGTTGCGTTCGCCGCCCGAGAGCACGCCCACCTTCTTCTGCTGGTCGGTGCCCTTGAAGTTGAACGACGCCACGTAGGCGCGGCTCTGCACCTTCTTGCCGCCGATCTCGAGAATGTCGTCGCCGCCCGAAACCTCTTCCCAAACGGTCTTGTTGGCGTCGAGGGAATCGCGGCTCTGGTCGACGTAGCCGAGCTTGACGGTCTCGCCGATGGTGAGCGTGCCGGAATCCGGCTTCTCCGCCCCCATCATCATGCGGAAGAGCGTGGTCTTGCCCGCACCGTTCGGGCCGATGATGCCCACGATGCCGCCCGCCGGCAGGCGGAAATTGAGATTGTCGATCAGCAGCACGTCGCCGAAGCCCTTCGACAGGTTCTCCGCGACGACGACTGTGTTGCCCAGACGCGGGCCCGGCGCGATGGCGATCTGCACGCTTTCCGGCGCGCGGTCGCGCTCCTCGGCCACCAGCGCGTCGTAGGCCTGGATACGCGCCTTGTTCTTCGCCTGACGCGCGCGCGGGCTCGCCTTGATCCATTCGAGCTCGCGCTCGAGCGTCTTCTGGCGGTTGGTTTCCTGCTTCTCTTCCTGCGCGAGACGCTTCTGCTTCTGCTCGAGCCAGGACGAATAGTTGCCTTCCCACGGAATGCCCTTGCCGCGGTCGAGCTCGAGGATCCAGCCCGCGACGTTGTCGAGGAAGTAGCGGTCGTGGGTGACGGCCACGACGCAGCCCGGATATTCGTGCAGGAAGCGTTCGAGCCAGCCGACGGACTCGGCGTCGAGATGGTTGGTCGGTTCGTCGAGCAGCAGCAGGTCCGGCTTCTGCAGCAGCAGGCGGCACAGCGCCACGCGGCGGCGCTCGCCGCCCGACAGCTTCGTTACGTCCGCGTCGCCCGGCGGGCAGCGCAGCGCGTCCATCGCGATCTCGATCGTGCGGTTGAGATCCCACGCGTCGGCCGCGTCGATCTTCTCCTGCAGCTCGGCCTGTTCGGCGAGCAGCGCGTTCATCTCGTCGTCGTCGGTGACCTCGCCGAGCTTGGTCGACACTTCCTCGAAGCGGTCGACCATCGTCTTCAGCGAGCCCAGCCCTTCCATGACGTTCTGGGCGACGGTCTTCTTGGGATCGAGCGCTGGCTCCTGCTCGAGATAGCCGCACGTGGCGCCTTCGGCGAGGAAGTGCTCGCCCGCCGTGTCGGTATCGCGGCCGGCCATGATCTTCAGGAGCGTCGACTTGCCCGCACCGTTGAGGCCCAGCACGCCGATCTTCGCACCCGGCAGGAAGGACAGCCAGATGTCGTCGAGGACCTTCTTGCCCCCCGGATAGACCTTAGCGAGGCGTTTCATCACGTAGATGTACTGGTAGGCGGCCATCGGTCCGGGTCCTTCCGCTAACGGGGCCTCGGAGATAGCACACCCGGGCGGGCGATCAAGCCTTCAGCGCGGCCCGCTTGGCGGCGTCCGTACGGAACGCATCGAGCGATTTCTCGATGTCCGCGCGGGCGATGTCGCGCGTGATGAAGACGAGCTTCGTGCGCCGATCGGCGTCGGGCCAGGCCGGCAGGCGGGCCGGCGGATGGAAAAGGTGCTGTACGCCGTGCAGCACCACCGGCTGGTCCTCGCCCGCCACGTTGACGATGCCCTTCATGCGCAGAAGATCGCTGCCGCGCGAGGACGCAAGGCTGCCCAGCCACGACGCGACCATGTCCCAGTCGAGCGGTTCGTCGATGACGAGGCAGTGGGCGCGGATGCGGTCGTCGTGGCGGTTCACGTCGTGGGAATGGTCGTGGTGATGATCGTGGTCGTGCCCATGATCGTGGTCGTGCGAATGCCCGTGCTCGTGGCCGTGCGCATGGCCCTTCTTCGCGGCATAGGCCTCCTCGTTCAGCCAGCGGCGCACGTCGGCGGTTTTCGTCGCCGGATCGTAGAGACCGGCTTCGAACAGCGCCTTCGGGTCGGCTTCGCCCATGGTCGCGACGATGACGGGTGCTGCGGGGTTGATCGTCTTGAGGCGTTCGCGCAGATGGGCCAGGCCGTGCGCGTCGGCGATGTCGGTCTTGGTCAGCACCAGCCGGTCGGCGACGGCGATCTGCTTGACGCTTTCGAACTGGTCGTCGAGTTCCTTCATCGCGTTGACCGCGTCGACCGTCGTCACGACGCCGTCGAGCCGGTAGTAGGCCGCAAGCACCGGATCGTCCATCAGCGTGTGGAGGATGGGGGCCGGATCGGCGAGACCGGTCGTTTCGATCACGACGCGCTTGAAATCGGGCACCTGGCCGCGCACGCGCTTCAGGTAGAGATCGCGCAGCGCCACTTCGAGATCGCCGCGCACCGTGCAGCACAGGCAGCCGGCGTTCATCTTCACGAACTGGGTCTGCGCGCCGGGATCGACATGGTTGAGGAGTTCGCCCTGCACGAGCAGGTCGTCGAGACCGATCTCGCCGAACTCGTTGATGATGACGGCCGTTTTCGCCATGCCCGGATGGCGCAGGAGCCGGGAAAGCAGCGTGGTTTTGCCGCTGCCCAGGAATCCGGTGAGGACGGAAATCGGGATCGGCGTCCAGCCGCCGGGGGCACTCAGGTCGGTCATGGGCGCTTCGATAGCATGCACCCGCCCGGGGCGCTATCCTGCGGCCTGCATGGGAGAGGGCAGGATTCCGAAATTCTGGCTGGCACTGGCGTTTGTCGCCGGTACGGGTCTGTTTACGACCCTCGCGTGGAGCCTCTCGCGCGGCGGTCAGACACCCAGCATTTCGGCGCTTGCGTTCAGCGCGGCACTTGCGGTCGCTGCGACGGCGGCCATCGTCGCCTTTGGTGCGAAGCACACGCTCGGTGCCGACCTGACGGCGGAGCGCGCGGCAAGGCGGCTCGACGAGGAGCGGATAAAGACCGCGATCGCCGCTCAGGTCAGTGTCGATGCCGAACTCGCGCACGACCGGCGGTGGCTCGCAACAATCCTGCGCGAACTGGGCGAGGCTGTCGTCGTCGCGTCGCCCGATCACCGGATCCTGCTGTTCAACGATCGGGCCCGCGAACTGCTCGGCCCTTGCGGCCCCGTCGGCCTGCAGCGCGACCTGTCGGGCCTCATCGACGCGACGCCTATCGCGACTGCAACGGGCCACGAAGCCGAAATCGAGTTGCGCCTTGCCGACGGCCGCGGGCCGTTTCCCGCGCGGTTGGGCTGGGTCCTTGCGCCGGACGGAACGCGCGAGGCCTACGTCGTTTCGCTGACGGCGCCTCGGCCGACACCGAGAATGCCCGGCGCACCGGGCCCACGGCCCGAATTCTACGACTTCGATCTCGCACGATTGAAGCCGGTGGGCGGAAGTCTCGGCGCCCGGCGGCTTTCGACGCTTACCTATGTCGTCTTCGATTTCGAGACGACAGGGCTCGACACCTCGAACGACGAGATCGTCTCGATCGGCGCGGTACGCGTCCTCGGCGCACGCGTGCTGGAAAGCGAGACATATGCGACGCTTGTCGATCCTGGGCGGCCGATCCCGGCCGCCTCGACCGCAATCCACGGGATCGACGATACGGCGGTGGCCGGCGCTCCGACCGTCGAGGATGCGGTGCGCGGCTTCGCGCGATTTGCGAAGGATGCCGTGCTCGTCGCGCACAATGCGGCATTCGATCTCTCGTTCCTGCGTCGCGCCGCACGGCGAGCCGGCATTTCCGTCGAGAATCCGCCCTTCGATACGCTCATGCTCGCGCGATGGCTGTTTCCCGATCTTGCCGACCACAGCCTCGGCGGACTGGCCGCGCGCCTCGGCGTCGCGATCGACCGCCGCCATTCGGCACTCGACGACGCCCTCGCGACTGCGGCGATCTTTGCCTGCCTCGTCGACATCTGCGAACGACGCGGCATCGAGAGTTTCGACGCGCTCGTCGAGTCATCCAACATGGCGCTCGAAATTCAAGCGGCGGCGCTGCGTTTCAACCCAGCAGGCGGCCCGTAAAGTCGGCACGCGTGCGCGCCAGGAAGTCGTCGACCGCGTGCAGGGCGTCGGACAATGCGCCGCGCTTGGCCTTCGATAACTCGGCCGGCCGCACGAAATTTTCGGGCTTGCGGCCCTCGCGCGCGGCATCGAGCTGGCTGCGCAGTATGAGATCCGTGAGCGTCGCGAACGCGCCGGCCAACGCCTCGGCATCCGACGCGTTGAGCACGCCGCGCGAATGCAACGCGGCGATCCGCGCGCGCGTACCCGTTTCGACGATGCCGTGGGCAAGCGCCTGCAGCCGCACCGCCGCGACGAGCGGCATCGTCCCGTTGAGCTTCAGATCGACTTCGCCGGCATGCTCGCCGGCGGCCTGCGTGGCAATCCTGCCGAACAGCCCGAGTGCCACATGGAGCCGCCGGTCCTCGCCCAGCATGGCACCGGCAAAACCACGATGCCGCACAAGCGCGTCGGCGAGCGTCGCGCGCAGCGTCGCAGCCGGCGCGGGATCGCCCCAGATCGCCTCGAAATCGAAGAATATGTCGGCGTAAAGCAGGGCTGCGGGCGTCTTGCGCACGATCCACGACGTGACCTGCTCGCGCCACTGCGGCAATGTCTTTCGCCACAGGGGATTGGACGACATCACATTGCCCTTGCACAGCTCGAACCCGACATCGTCGAGCAGCGCTTCGAAACGAATCGCAAGACCGACAAACCATTCGCTGATCGCATCGTGCCGTTCGTCGGGATAGTCGCCCAGGATGAATCCGTGATCCTGATCCGGCGCCAGGAAGCTTTCGCCCCTGCCCCCGGAGCCCATGACGATGAGCGTGAAGGGGACCGGCGGAGTCCCCATCACCGCAAGGCACGCGCGCAAAACCATCCGGTGGATGTCGCGGTTGATCTCGGTGACGATGCGCTGGATGTCGGGCGCCGGCAGGCCGTCGTCGAGCAAGGCTTGGGCAAGTTCGATCTGCGCACGTTTTGCCGAACGATGGTCGTCGATGCCGTCCTCGAGCGAGCCAAGCACATCGAGTTCCCGCATGACCCGCGCGCCGGCCGCCGCCAGCGCATCCGCGCGGGCCACGACACCGAGCGGCCGTCCGGCAGCGTCGACGACCGGCATGTGCCGCCAGCCACGCCGGCGCAGCCGTCCGACGACGCGATAGAGATGTTCGGAAGGACCGACCGACGCGGGCGCGCGGGTCATGACGGACGCGAGCGATGCTTCGGGCCGCGCCTTGAGGGCGACGCGCGTGACGACGTCGCGCTCGGTCAGCACGCCCGAAAGGCATCCGGCCGCGTCGGTCGCAAGCAAGGCCGAACTTGCGCTTGCGGCCATGGCCGCGATCGCGTCGCCGATCGAGGCGGTCTCGGGAAGCACGGGAGCCGACGAGAGCGCGTCGCCCGCCGTCCCGAGGAACATCGCGGTCGCCGTGCGCTCCGGGCCAACCATGCGCGGGTCAACTCACCGGCACGACGCGTTCGCCGTCGACCGGCGCTCCGGCCAGAAGCCCCCGGCCGACACGCTCGAAATCGACGCGGCGGCCGAGCCGGTCGGCAAACGCCACGAGACCGAATCCAACGGCGTTTTTTACCACGTCGAAATCGCCTGCCCTGTTTTCGCTGAAAACAGGCAGGGTCTTGAAAATGATCTTGGTCGTCGCGAGAGTCAGCATGTCCGTCTCAACCGGTGGCTGCACCTGGGAGAGTCGATCCGCGATCGCTGCATCGAGATCCGCCCAGCCGCCCGCGCGATGTTCAGGCACCGGATATTCTGCGAGAATTGCGAGATAGACGTCGCGCAGACGCACCTCCAGAGCCTGCCGGTCGTCGCCGCGCGCGCCGGGCATGCGCCCGAAGGCCATTAGCGTCATGTCGGCAGCAAGGCGCGCGAAGCTTTCCCAGCGGCACTGCCGGAAGACGTCGTTGAAGCCCTTGTTGTTGAAATAATGCTGACCGTACCAAGCCAGCGTGTTGCGTGAAAATTCGTAAGTAAGACGTTGGGCGAGCTGCGAAGCCTCGCCGCTTAGAAACCGCCTCAGCTCGGACGGGTCGCCGATCGGCCTTGCCAATATGGTTCTAATCAACGAGCCCAGCATGTGATTTCGGCGACCGCCTCGTCTGTAACAAGATTTCGGAACTTTTCCATGGTTCGGAAACTATTGTCTAGCCAGCGATTCTCATGTTACACGATGTGACAAGCGCGTCGAAAAGTGCGCGCGAAAACGACAGGTTCACGCCGGTACACTGGAAAAAATGTCGCCAAACCGGGGGCTCATCGGGCCAACCGGTGTCCCCTGGTAACCAGCGGTCGTAGTCAAACGACCCGGGGCGCTCGCCGTTACATCCGAATATCGGGGTGTCACGGGTGCGTCTGCGAATCGAGAGGAGACGACGAATGAGCAAAAAGCTTTCCCCCGACGAAATGCGCGCCTATTGGGGCCGCACATCCTCCCTTATGTGGACACTCCTGATCCTGTGGGCGTTCTTCGGATTCGTCGTCCACTTCTTCGCCCCCCAACTGAACGGCATCCGCATCCTCGGTTTCCCCGTGGGTTTCTACATGGCCGCTCAGGGATCGCTGATCGCCTTCGTCGTGATGTGCTTCTGGAACGCAAGCGCCCAGAACAAGATCGACGAAGAATTCGGCGTTTCCGACGAATAAGAAGAAGCGAGGGAGAACCGCAATGGCCGGAGCCGCCGCAAACAGCAATTTCCTGAACAACCTGGGCCGGATCTACGGGATCTATACCGGGACGTTCGTCGGGTTCGTGATTTTCATCGGTATCCTCGAATTCTTCGGGGTACCGGACAAGATCCTCGGCTACCTGTTCGTGTTCCTGACGATCGGCGTCTACGCGCTGATCGGCTGGCTGTCGCGAACGGCCGAAGTTTCCGAATACTACGTCGCGGGACGATCTGTCCCCGCCTTCTACAACGGCATGGCAACGGGTGCCGACTGGATGTCGGCCGCTTCGTTCATCGGTATGGCCGGATCGCTGTATTTCGGCGGTTACGACGGTCTTGCCTTCGTGCTGGGTTGGACGGGCGGTTACGTGCTCGTGTCGATCCTGATGGCGCCGTATCTGCGGAAGTTCGGCCAGTTCACGGTCCCCGACTTCTGCGGTGCGCGCTACGGCGGCAACGTGGCACGCACGCTGGCGGTCGTGGTTCTCATCACCGCTTCGTTCGTCTATGTCGTTGCGCAGATCGTGGGCGTGGGCATCATCACGTCCCGCTTCCTGGGCATGGACTTCAAGACGGCCTGCTTCGTCGGTCTCATCGGCATCCTCGTGTGCTCGATGCTCGGCGGCATGAAGGCGGTCACGTGGACGCAGGTGGCGCAGTACATCATC
>JAYRKO010000097.1:0-7475 GCA_041905745.1 Tagaea sp.
TGCTGCGTTCCCTGCCAGTCGATGTCGAAAAGCACGTCGAGGCCCTGCGACAGCTTCGCTTCGACGTATTTGCGCGGCGTTCCGTAGTAGTTGCCGAACACCTTCGCGTGTTCGAGGAATTCGCTGCGATTGACCATCAGGCCGAATTCGGTCGCGTCGACGAAGAAATAGTCCTGCCCGTTCACTTCGCCCGGCCGCTTGGGGCGCGTGGTCGCCGAAACCGACATGCTGAGCGAAGGTTCGCGGCGCAGGAGTTCGCGGCTGATCGACGTCTTTCCCGCGCCCGAAGGCGAGGAAAGCACGAGCATCAGGCCGCGCCGGGTGATGTCGGGATCCACGGTGCCCTACTCCACGTTGGCCGACTGTTCGCGCAGCCGGTCGATGGCGGTCTTGAGCGCGAGCCCGATGCGTGTGAGCGCGATGTCGTTCGACTTCGAGCACAGCGTGTTGGCCTCGCGGTTGAACTCCTGGCACAGGAAGTCGAGCTTGCGGCCGACCGCCCCGCCCTTGCCGAAAAGCTCGCGCGCCTGCGCGATATGCGCGCGCAGGCGGTCGAGTTCTTCGCGGACGTCGGCCTTCACGGCCATCAGTGCGGCTTCGTGCGCCAGCCGCTCCGGCGGCACCGGCGTTCCGGCACCGAGCAGATCGGCGATCTGTGCCTCGAGCCGGGCCTTGATCGCGGCGGGCTGCGTGGCGGCGTTTGCCGCCGCATCGCGCGTCAGCCCCTCGATCTCGTCGAGGATTCCGCCGAGGATGCCGGACAGGACCTTGCCCTCGGCCTTGCGCGCGGCGACAAGACCTTCGAGTGCAGCGTCAAGCGCCTTGAGCGTGGCCGCATCGACCTTGGCCTGCTCCGTCTCGCCAAGCGGCGGCTCGGCAACCGTCTCGATGACGCCGCGAACGCTCAGAAGCCCGTCGAGGCGCGGTGCGGCGGCGTCGACTTTTCCGGCAAGATCGCCGACCAATGCGATGACCTGATCGAGTGCCGCGCGATTGATCTGCAGGCTGGGCGCCGCCGCCGGTGCTTCGACGGTCAGATTCAGCGATACGTTTCCACGGTCAAATTTCCGGGCCACACGCGCACGGATTTCGCTTTCCAGTCGGTCGAGCCCTGGCGGCGTGCGCAGCCGTACGTCCAGTCCGCGCCCGTTGACAGAACGCGCCTCCCACGTGGCGGTCCGTCCGACCGCTTCGGCACTCGCGCGCGCAAAACCCGTCATGCTTGCTATCGTCACGTACCCGCTCCGGCTTGCCCACGAATCGCGATCGGCGACCGGAAAGAGTTATACAGGCCCCGACGGAGGGAACAACGGCATGAATGGCTGGCGTGGCATCGCGATCACCGGCGCATCGTCCGGCCTCGGCGAGGCGCTTGCCCGGGCTCTGGCAAAGCCCGGCGTATTCCTTGCGCTTACCGGCCGGGATCGCGAGCGGCTTGCCGGCGTTGCCGAGGCCTGCCGGACCGCCGGGGCGACGGTACTGGACGACACGGTCGACGTGCGCGATGCGACCGCCATGGCGGCGTTCGTCGCACGGGCCGATGCCCTCGCGCCGCTCGAGCTTGTCGTCGCGAATGCGGGTATTTCGGCAGGCACGCAGGGTGGTCCCGAAGGAGCGGCCCAAACGCGCGCAATCTTCGCGGTCAATGTCGACGGCGTTGCCAATACGGTTCTGCCCGCCCTCGACCGGATGGCCCGACGCGGCACCGGCCAGATCGCGATCATGTCTTCGCTCGCCAGCTTCCGGGGCTTTCCGGGTGCACCGGCCTATTGCGCAAGCAAGGCGGCGGTCCGCATCTGGGGCGAGGCGCTGCGGGCGGACTGGCGCGCGCGCGGCATCCGCATCAACGTCGTGTGCCCGGGCTTCGTCGTCTCGCGCATGACGGCGGCGAACGATTTTCCGATGCCGATGCTGATGGACGCCGCCCGCGCCGCCGACATCGTTCTCAAAGGTCTTGTCGCCGACCGGCCGCGCATCGCGTTCCCGTGGCCCATGTATGCGCTTGCGCGGCTCGTGGCCGCCATTCCGCCGCGCATCGCCGATATCCTGCTGCCCCACCTGCCGAAGAAAGCCTGACCCCATGATCGACGCGCGCCTTGCCGGCCCCGATGACCGCCGACATCTGGTCGCACTGCTGACCGCGATGGACGTCCACTACCAGCCGCGCCTGCCCCCGCACGCACCGGCTCGCGTCGAGGCGATGCTGGATCTCATCGAGCGCGACCGGGCGTTCGGCACCCGCTTCGCGCTCGCCTTCGACGGAAGCGACGCCGTCGGAATCGCGTGCTTTGCGCTGCTGCACCCGGGGCACCAACTGGGCGGCCTGCTGTTCCTGAAAGACTTGTTCGTGCGCGCCGAGCGTCGCAACGGCGGCGCAGGCTCGGCCCTGATGGGGTTCCTTGCCCGCCACGCCGCCGAAACGGGCTGCAGGCGGATCGATCTGACGACCGAAACGGAAGCGGCCTTGCGGCTCTACACGCGCCTTGGTGCAAAAGTCGAACCCAAGACGTTCCTTCGCTTCGAGGGCGATGCGCTCGCGCGGCTCGCGGCCGGCTAAGCCGTGCGGACGGCCCGCATGAACGCGGAAAGCTTGCTGCCGTCGAGATAGCCGTCGGTCCGCACGCCCGAACACAGGTCGAGCCCGTAAGGCTGCACCTCGGCGATTGCGTGCGCCGCATTGTCCGGCCGCAGACCGCCCGCGAGGAAGACCGGCACCCGGACGGCGCGCACGATCGCCGCACTTGTCGCCCAGTCGTGGACGCGGCCGGTGCCCCCCAGCTCCTTCACCGCAAGATTGGGGTTCCCGCTGTCCAGCAGAAGCGCGTCGACCGAACCGGCGATCGACCGCGCTTCCTCGACGCTTTCCGGCCCGGTCACGTGGATCACCTGGACAAGCTTCAGTCCGGCGCATGCCTCGCGAACGGCACGGTAGACCGACGGGCTTTCGACGGCATCGACGATCTGGAGCGCCGTGGGCCGGCACGCCTGCGCGTCGCGCACGAGCCCGGCAGCCGTCCGTTCGCTCGACAGCAGGAACGTCGCGACCGGCGGTGGAACGGCGCGCGCGATTTCGGCCGCCGCATCCAAGGTGATGACGCCCGGCCCGCTCGGCATCGGGCCGACGAGCCCCAGCGCGTCGGCGCCGAACCGAACGGCCAGTCGCGCCTCCTCGGGGGACGCGATGCAGCAGATCTTCACGCGTGTGCGCATTTCAGTTCCTCTGCTGGCGCGCGCGCTCGATCTCGCGCAGGCGCGCGACGTTGCGGCCGTGCTCGGCCAGCGTCCGCGCAAAAATATGCCGCCCCTCGCCGTCCGCGACGAAATAGAGCTCGTCGGTCTTGGCGGGGTTCAGCGCCGCTTCGATCGATGCGCGGCCCGGATTGGCGATGGGTGTGGGCGGCAGCCCTTCGATCACGTACGTGTTCCAGGGATTTCGCGCGTCGAGATCGGCGCGCGAGATCGGCCGGCCGAGCGTGCCGGTCGGGTCGATCCCGTACACGACCGTCGGATCGGCCTGAAGGCGCATGCGCTGCCGCAGTCGGTTGACGAACACTGCAGCGACGCGCGGCCGTTCGTCAGCGATCGCGGTTTCCCGCTCCACGATCGAGGCCAGCACCAGTGCGGCTTCCGGATCGGCGAACGGCAGTTCGGGCGCGCGGCGGGCCCAAAGCTCGGCGAGCGTCTCGCGCATCGCGCGCTGTGCCCGCTCGACCGTCCGCATGCGCGCATCACCCCAGCCGTAGAAATACGTCTCCGGCAGCAGGCTGCCTTCCGGCGGTAGCGGCGAAATTTCGCCCTCCATACCTTCGGCCGCGCGCAGCAACGCCACGACCTGCGCGACGGTCAGGCCTTCCGCGATCGTAAAGCGGCGGCGGACCGTCTGGCCACTGGCAAGCAACTCGCCGGCACCGCGTGCCGAAAGGCCGGCCGCAAACAGGTATTCGCCCGCCTTGATGCGCGATGCCGTCCCATCCAGAAGCGTTCCCAGCCGAAAGGCAAGCGCACTGGCGACAACGCCCTTCGCCTCGAGCAGCTCGGCCGTCGATCCGCCGCGCGGCACGACGAGTTGGACGGCGGCGGTGGTCGGTCCCGGTCCGGTATAGAGCGACCAAAGGCGCCACGCGCCAAGGCCGCCGGCCAGCGCCAGCAACCCGAGTGCGGCGAGGAGAAGACGTCCCGGCCGCAAGCGCGCCGACCGTCAGTCGAGTTTGGAGAAGATCACGGCGGCGTTCGTGCCGCCGAAGCCGAAGGAATTGGAAAGCGCGTTGCGGATCTTGCGCGGCTTGGCCTTGAGCGGCACGAGATCGATGTCGCAGCCGTCCGACGGATCCTCGAGATTGCGCGTGGGCGGCGCCACCTGGTCGCGGATCGACAGGATCGAGAAGATCGCCTCGACCCCGCCGGCCGCACCCAGCAGATGCCCGATGGCCGACTTCGTCGACGACATCGAGAGCTGGTAGGCGTCCTGACCGAACAGCCGCTTCACCGCGCCCAGCTCGATCTCGTCGCCCAGCGGCGTCGAGGTGCCGTGCGCGTTGATGTAGTCGATGTCGCCGGTGTTGCGCTTGGCGTTGCGCAGCGCCGCGCGCATCGCGCGGAAACCGCCGTTGCCGTCTTCCGGCGGCGCGGTGATGTGGTGCGCGTCGCCCGACAGGCCGTAGCCCGTGAGTTCGGCGTAGATCTTGGCGCCGCGCTTCTTCGCGTGATCGTACTCTTCGAGCACGACGACGCCGGAGCCTTCGCCCATCACGAACCCGTCGCGACGCTTGTCCCAAGGGCGGGACGCGCGCTGCGGCTCGTCGTTGAAGCCCGTCGACAGTGCGCGGGCCGCCGCGAAACCGGCGATGCCCAGCCGGCAGATCGCGGCTTCGGCGCCGCCGGCAACCATGACGTCGGCGTCGCCGAGCGCGATGAGGCGGCCAGCATCGCCGATCGCGTGCGCGCCGGTGGCGCAGGCCGTCACGGCCGAATGGTTCGGTCCGCGGAAACCGTACTTGATCGACAGATGACCCGAGGCAAGGTTGATCAGCGCCGCCGGGATGAAGAACGGCGAAATGCGCCGCGGCCCCTTCTCCTTCAGCGTGATCGAACCGTCGTAGATGGTCTGCAGACCGCCGATGCCGGAGCCGATCATGACGCCGGTGCGTTCCTGGCCTTCCTCGTCGGTCGGCTTCCAGCCCGAGTCCTCGACAGCCTGCGTCGCCGCCGCCAGAGCGAAGACGATGAAGTCGTCCATCTTCTTCTGGTCTTTTGGCGGAACCCAGTCGTCGGCGTTGAACAGGCCGGAAGCGGTATCGCCGCGCGGCACCGACGCCGCGACCTTGCAGGGCAGGTCCGAGACGTCGAATGCCTGAATGGCGCCAAGGCCGGATTCACCGGCGACAAGGCGCTTCCAGGTCGTTTCGACGCCGCAGCCCAGCGGCGTGACCAGACCAAGTCCCGTTACGACGACGCGACGCATGTGCGTTTCCTCGAGCGGGCCTGGATCAGGCCTTCGCCTTGCCGATGAAGTCGATCGCGTCCTTGACGGTCGAGATCTTCTCGGCGGCATCGTCCGGAATCTCGATGCCGAATTCCTCTTCGAACGCCATGACGAGTTCGACGGTGTCGAGGCTGTCCGCGCCCAGATCGTCGACGAAGCTGGCGTTCTCGGTGACCTTCGCGTCCTCGACGCCCAGGTGCTCGACCACGATCTTCTTAACGCGTTCGGCGATGTCGCTCATTTTATTCCTCTCGTTCGGCTCCGCATCGGCCGTTGCGCGATCGTCGGATCGCGTCGGGTCGACGCCCTAGGCTCCGTCCTGCCGCATCTGCGGTCAAGGCGGAGTCGATTGCTTGAAGCGCGGTTTGGTAACACGGAAGCCGGTCGGTTGACTAGCCCGCGAAACCATTCGCGATCAAGCGGTTGCGGCGTATGCCGCGGTCAAATCATCGCCATGCCGCCGTTGACGTGCAGCGTCTGTCCGGTGACGTACGCCGCCTCCTCGCTGGCGAGATAGACGACGGATGCGGCGATCTCGGCGGCCGACCCCATGCGTCCCATCGGAATGCCGCCGAGCAGACGCGTCTTCTGCTCGTCGTTGAGCGCGTCGGTCATCGGCGAGACGATGAAGCCCGGCGCCACGCAATTCACGGTGATGCCGCGCGACGCGACTTCCTGCGCCAGCGCCTTCGACATGCCGATCATGCCGGCCTTCGCGGCGGCGTAGTTCGCCTGCCCCGGATTGCCGGTGACGCCCACGATCGACGTGATGCCGACGATGCGGCCCCACTTGCGCTTCATCATGCCGCGCAGGGCCGCCCGCGACAGCCGGAAGCCGGCCGACAGGTTCACGTCGATGACCTTCTGCCAGTCCTCGTCCTTCATGCGCATCGCAAGGCCGTCGCGCGTCAGGCCGGCATTGTTGACCAGGATGTCGATCTGGCCGAGTGCGGCCTCGGCATCCTTGAACAGCTTTTCCGTCGTCGCTGCGTCGCCCAGATCCCCCGGGCAAACGACCGCGCGTTCGCCGATCTTCGCCTTCAACGCCTCCAGCGGTTCCACGCGGGTGCCCGACAGGGCGACTTTCGCGCCCGCCGCCGCCAGGGCCTCGGCGATTGCGCCGCCGATGCCGCCCGATGCGCCTGTGACGAGCGCGCACTTGCCTTGCAGGCTGAACATTCCGCGGAACTCCCTTTAAAGCGTCTTGGCGAAGGCTTCGATGTCGGCCGGGCCGTTGAGCGCGATGCCGGTTACGTCCGGCTCGATGCGCTTGGCGAGGCCCGAAAGGACTTTGCCGGCGCCCAGTTCGTAGCACTGAACCACGCCCTTCGACTTCATGTACGACACGCATTCGCGCCAGCGCACGCGGCCGGTGACCTGTTTGACCAGCAGTTTCGCGATCTCGCCCGCGTCCGACACGGCTGAAGCCGTCACGTTTGCCACCAGCGGCACGCGCGGCGGCGCCATCTTCACCTTGGCCAGCGCTTCTTCCATCGCATCGGCGGCGGGCCGCATCAGCGCGCAGTGGAACGGCGCGCTCACCGGCAGCAGCACGGCGCGCTTGGCGCCCTGGGTCTTCGCGATCTCGCGCGCGCGCTCGACCGCCGCCTTGTGGCCGGAGACGACGACCTGGCCCGGCGCGTTGTCGTTCGCGCATTCGCAGACTTCGTCCTTGCCGTCCGGTGCCGGACGCGCAGCAGCCGCAACTTCTTCGGCTGCCGGCAGGTCGAGACCGAGCAATGCCGCCATGGCGCCGGTGCCGACCGGCACGGCCTTCTGCATGGAATCGCCGCGCAGGCGCAGCAGGCGCGCGGCATCGGCAAGCTGGAACGTGCCTGCCGCCGCGAGTGCCGAATACTCGCCCAGCGAATGGCCGGCGACGAACGCGACGTGCTTGCCCAGATCGAGCTTCGCCTCGCTTTCCAGTACGCGCAGGACGGCGATCGAAACCGCCATCAGGGCCGGCTGGGCATTGGCGGTGAGCGTCAGCTCG
>JAYRKO010000098.1:0-7471 GCA_041905745.1 Tagaea sp.
TCGCGCGTGCGCTCGCG
This sequence comes from Tagaea sp., assembly GCA_041905745.1. Taxonomy (GTDB): domain Bacteria; phylum Pseudomonadota; class Alphaproteobacteria; order CACIAM-22H2; family CACIAM-22H2; genus Tagaea. Next base: position 18 of record JAYRKO010000098.1, read on the forward strand.
CGCCTTGTCCGCCGAGGCCTTGTCGTACGAGCCGCGCGCGTCGCACGCGAAGCCGTGGCCGGCCGGATAGACGAACAGGTCGGAGTCCGGCTGCAGGCGGCCGATCTTCTCGACGTCCGACATCGGGATGTGGTCGTCCTGCTCGCCGAAATGGAACAGCACGGGGCAGCGCGCCGTCTCGTCCACGTGCTGAACGATGCCGCCGCCGTAATAGGCGATCGCCGCGTTGAGACCGGTGATGCGCGTGGCCGACAGCCAGGTCAGCAGCCCGCCCCAGCAGAAGCCCACGACCGCGACCTTGATGCAGCCCGCGCGCTGCAGCGCCAGCGCGCATGCCGCGATGTCGGTCAGCGCCTTGTGGACGGGCACCTTGGCGCGGATGTCGCGGCCCTGCTTGACGTCGTCCTCGCCGTAGCCGAGCTCGATGCCCGGCTTCACGCGGTCGAAAAGGGCAGGGCAGATCGCGAGATAACCGTCGTAGCCGAAGCCCTCGGTCACCTTCCGCATATGGTCGTTCAGGCCGAAGATCTCCTGCACGACGACGATGCCCGCCTTGGGCTTGCCCGGCGGATCGGCCCGCCACGCCTGAAAGGAATGACCGTCGCTCGCCGTCAGTTCGATGGGGTGGCCCATACGTCTCCCTGCCGCTCCCGTTGGAAGGCGCCCAACTATGCAAGCCGGTGCCCGAGTCGGGCAAGCGTCTCGAATTGAACGCATTTTCCCGCGGAATGCAATTTTAGTACGAAAGTATGGTTGATCGATACGACTTAAAAGTGAGAAGAACAAACCGGAACCGAAAGGCCCATTCCCCCTGACGATCCGGAACCGCGAAAATGACCCGTCGTCCCCGTCACGTCCTTCTTGCGGCCGGCCTGGTGCTGGCGCTCGGCGCCTGCCAGCCCGATCAGCTGCGCACCGGCGGCACGCCGGATCGGACGGTGACCTACTCGATCTTCTACAATCAGGGCCAGCACCTCGAAGACCTCGCGAAGGCGGGCGAATTCGCGGCTGCGGCCACGGTTTTCGCGGATCACCCCGATTTCTTCGGGCCCGAACGGCGCGCGAAGCACCGCGCAAGCCTCGCCGCCGTCGCCGCGGGCCTGATGGCGGAGATCGGCCCCGAACTCGAAGCCGCGCGGGCCGATCTGGAACTGCATGCTGCCGCGGCCCGCGATCCCGCGCGCTGGGCCGATCTTCGCGCCGCAATGATGCGCGGGCAGGCGGTCGTCGCGCGCATCGACGCGATCCCGCTGCTGGCGGTCGCGGAGTTTTCGCCGCCCGAAGCCGCCTTGTTGCGCGATCGGCTTGCGGCAGTTGCTGCGGAAATGCAGCGCAACGCACCCCCGGCGCTGATGGCTTTCGATCTGGCGGCGGAACCGCATTTCTTCGCGCAGTATCCGGTATCGCTCGATGCGGCCGCGACCCTTGCCGCGTCGCTCGATGCCGGCCTGCGCGCGCGTTTGGTGCAGGCGCCGCCTGCCGCCCTCGCGACGTTCGTCGCCGGGCTGAAGGCGGCCGGGGCGCTCGACGAGACGACGCAGCCCGACATGGCCGGGCTTCTGGCCGATGCGCACGCGCGCGCCTCGGGCGCGCCGGCGGGCTCGCTACGTGCCGCGATGGCGGGCATTTCCGCCGTGCGCGCCGCGGGACTGGAAGCGAAGGCGGGCGCGGGCCCCAAGGTCGGCTTCGTGCAGGCCACGAGCCAGACGCTGCTGCGCGCCGGCCAGATCGAGTTTCCGGCGGAGGTCGACATCGACCTGCCGTTCGAGGCGCGCAAGGTGGAACTCGAACGCGCGTTCGAAGCCGGCGAGGACGACTATCTCGTCGTGTTCGACGTGGCGCTTGCGCGCATCAACCGCCGCGTCGCGGGCGTGGAGGCGGTCGTCTCGCGCCGGCAGGTGGGCACGCGCCAGGAAGCGAACCCGGAATACGAGTCCGCGCGCATCGATGTGCAGAACGCCCAGATGGAGCAGCAGCAGGTGCAGATGCAGGCGAACATGAACAGCCTGCGCAGCATGGGCAGCCCACTCGGCAGCCTGCTCAGCGGCATCGCCAACATGGCGGGGCTGGCGGCCGCCCGCCAGAAGCTCGACGAGAGCATGCAGAAGCTCAAGGGCACGCCCCAGCGCATCGTGGTGCCCGTGATCGAGGAATACGAATTCAAGCGCGCCCGGGTCGACGGTTCGCGCGCGATGACGGTCAACTACTACGTGATCGACCGGAAGGCCGGGACGTTCGTCAAGTCGTCCTTCGACGTCGCCGAGCGCGAGCAGTTCCGGGTCAACTACGACATCGACCGCAACGATCCCGAGCGCGAGCGTCACGCCGCGGAAGGCCATGCCGAAAAGGACGTGACCGACTGGGAAACGGCGCCGATGAAAATGCCGATGTCGGCGCTGGTGAACGACTATCTGCGCCAGCAGGCGCGAAGCCAGAAGCTCGTGTCGCTGGCCGCGCTGCGCGAGGACCTGCTGCGCGACAAGAACACCGCGCTGGCCCGGTACCAGACGACGAAGATCGAAGACAGCCGCAAGACCGACGCGCGCATGGAGAGCGTCGTGCGCATTTTCGTTTCCAAGGCCTCGGGCTCCGGCTTCTTCGTGGCGCCGGATCTGGTCCTGACGAACCACCATGTCGTCGAGAACCAGAAGCTCGTCGAGATGAAGTTGTCGAACGGGCTGGAGACGTTCGGGCGGGTGGAGGCGAGCGACGTGCGTCTCGATCTGGCGCTCGTGCGCGTGCAGGCGCGCGGCAAGCCGGTGCGGATCTTCGACGGCCAGCGTCTCGATCTCGGCGCGACGGTCGAGGTGATCGGACATCCGAAAGGGTACGAGTTCTCGGTCACGCGCGGCGTCGTCAGCGCGGTGCGCGAGCATCGCTCGGCGATGGGGGTGGGCGGCAAGCCCGTGCGTTTCGTGCAGATCGACGCCGCGACGAGCCCGGGAAATTCCGGCGGCCCCGTTTTCATGGGCGACAGCGTGATCGCCGTCGTCGATTGGGGCGACAACCGCCCCGGGTCGGAAAACCTGAATTTCGCAATCCACTACAGTGAGGTTCTCGAATGGCTGCGCGAAAAGAACATCCAGGTCGTCACGGCGCGCTAGCCGCACTTCTGGCCGGGATCGCTTTTGCGCTGGCGGCCTGCGCGCCGGGCGCGCCGCCGGGTGCCGTCGTCGATCCGGCGACCGGGCTCGCCTACGGCTCGATCGTCGAGAAATCGATCGTCGTCGACGCGGCGCAGTTCCGCAACCGGCGCATCCGCGTCGTCACGCGCAATACGTCGGGCGATCTCGCCTTCGACATGGGCGGTTTCGCGGGCCAGTTGCGTGCGTCCTATGCCGGCAAGGGCTATCAGCCGACCGACGGCGACGATTTCGGCGTGCGCGTCGACCTGAACGTGCTGCGCTCGAGCCAACTCACCGTCAACTACAGCACCGAATTCGCGTTCCTGGGCGCCGCCGCGGGCGGCATCGCGGGGCGGCGCTCCGACCTTGCGCAGGGGACCGCGATCGGCATCGTGTCCGGCGCCACGCTGGGCGCGGTCGCGGGCACCTTCGCGACCAAGGACACCTACATCGTGGTCGCGGAAGTGTCCTTCGCGATCCTCGACACGCGCACCGGCGTCGGCCAGCGCACGATCACCTTCGCCGACAGCCCGCGCCTGGAAGAGCGCGAGACCGAGCTGCGCCCCTTCCGGCAGGTCGCGCGTACGCAGATCGCCGTCTATGCCGGCGGGCGCAACGTTGCGCAGGCGCAGATCGCCGAGGAGGTGCGAAGGCGCCTCGCGCGGATCGTCGCCGATATTATCTAGTGTTGGCGGTCAGACGTTGAATCTGAAAAGGAACACGTCGCCGTCGGCCACCTTGTAGTCGCGGCCTTCGGTGCGGGCCTTGCCGGCTTCCTTAGCGCCCTGTTCGCCGCCGCACGCCACGTAGTCGGCGAAGGCGATCGTCTCGGCGGCGATGAAGCCGCGCTCGAAATCGGTGTGGATGACGCCGGCCGCTTCCGGCGCCTTGGCGCCGGCATGCACGGTCCACGCGCGAGCTTCCTTCGGGCCCACGGTGAAGAACGTCAGCAGCCCGAGCAGCGAATAGCCGGCCTGGATGACGCGCGCGAGGCCGGTTTCCTTGAGGCCAAGCGATTCGAGGAAGCCCGCGCGTTCCTCGGCCGAGGAAAGCTGGCTGATCTCGGCTTCGATCGCGGCGGAGATGACGACCGACGTGGCGCCCTGGCGCTTGGCCATCTCGGCGACCTTGGCCGACAGCGAGTTGCCCTTGTCGGCGCTCTCTTCCTCGACGTTGCACACGTAGAGAACGGGCTTGGAGGTGAGGAGCTGGAGCTGGCGCACCGTCTCGGCCTGCTCGGCGCTCGGCTTGAAGGTGCGCGCGGCCTTGCCCTCTCGCAGCGCGGCAAGGATCGGCTCGATCACGTCGATCTGCGCCTTCGACTCCTTGTCGCCGGTCTTGGCCTTCTTCTGCAGGTTCGGCAGGCGCTTCTCGAGGCTTTCCATGTCCGACAGCATCAGCTCGGTCTCGACCGTCTCGGCATCTCGGATCGGGTCGATTGAGCCCTCGACATGGACGATGTCGCCGTTCTCGAAGCAGCGCAGCACGTGCGCGATCGCATCGACCTCGCGGATGTGGCCGAGGAACTGGTTGCCGAGCCCTTCGCCCTTGGAGGCACCGCGCACGAGGCCGGCGATGTCGACGAATTCGAGCTGCGTGGGCACGATGCGCTGCGACTTGGCGAGCTCCGCCAGCTTGTCGAGGCGCGCGTCGGGCACGGGCACGCGGCCCACGTTGGGCTCGATCGTGCAGAAGGGATAGTTCGCGGCCGCCGCGGCAGCCGTGGCCGTCAGCGCGTTGAAGAGGGTCGACTTGCCGACGTTCGGCAGGCCCACGATGCCGCAGCGGAAACCCATCTCGTCTTTTCCTTCAGTCTTTCTTCGGCGGCGCGGTCAGGCGCACCACCTTGTTCATGAAGCCCGCCTCGTTGGCGTCGAGGAAGGTCGGCAGCGCCTCGGCGATCGCGTCGAGCAGCGGTTCGAGCCACAACCGGTCGCCCTTGCCGAAATCGTGCAGCACGTAGTCGGACACGAGATCCTTGTCGCCCGGATGGCCGATGCCGATGCGCAGCCGCCGATAGTCCTTCGTGCCCAGATGCGCGTCGATCGACCGCAGCCCGTTGTGGCCGCCGTGCCCGCCGCCGGTCTTGGTGCGGATCTTGTTCGGCGGAAGGTCGAGTTCGTCGTGCAGCACGAACACGTCGGCGGGTGCGATCTTGAGGAAGCGGCTCGCCTCGCCGACCGACCGGCCGGACTCGTTCATGTAGGTGAGCGGTTTGAGCGCGACGATCCGGTGGCCGACCACGTCGCCCTCGGCCGTCATGCCGCCCAGCCGCTTCTTCCACGGCCCGAACCGCCATCGCGCGGCGATGCGCTCGAGCGCGAGGAAGCCGACATTGTGGCGGTTGGCTTCGTATTCGGGGCCCGGGTTGCCGAGCCCGACGAGGAGCTTCATGGCCCGGGCCCCGATACGTACGCCTGTGCGGACGCCTTACTTCTTGGCGGCCGGCTTCGCGGCGGCGGCCGGAGCCGCAGCCTTGGCGTCGCCCGCCTTGGCGTCGGCCGGCTTGGCGCCGGCGGCACCCGCCGCCGGAGCGGCAGCCTTGCCGTCCGCACCTGCTGCCGGAGCGGCGGCCGCGGCTTCCGCGGGCTTCTCCTCTTCGGCCTTCGAGACCGACGGGGCGCGCAGCGCCACGACGGTGAAGTTGCGGGCGATGGTGGGCTTCACGCCTTCGGGCAGCTTGATCGAGTTGATGTGCACCGAATCGCCGATGTCCAGCCCCGCCATGTCGATGACGATGCGGGACGGGATGTTGCCGGGGCTCGCCCACAGCTCGATCTCGTGGCGCACGAGATTGACGACGCCGCCGCGCTTGATGCCCGGCGACTTCTCGACGTTCTCGAGCTTGACCGGCACCTCGACGCGCACGCGCGTGGAAGCGCCCACGCGCTGGAAGTCGATGTGCTCGGGCTTGTCGTTGACCGGGTGGAACTGGATGTCGCGCGGCAGGACGCGGTGCGTCTTGCCGCCCACCTCGATGTCGTAAAGGCGGGTGAAGAACCCGGCCTTCGAGGCCTCGCGCATCACGTCGCGCGGGTCGAGCGAGATCAGTGTCGGGGCAGCCTTGTCGCCATAGATCACGCCCGGCACGCGGCCGTCGCGACGTGTGGCGCGGGCGGCCCCTTTCCCAGCCCGCTCTCTCGCGGTGGCCGCGAGCTTGTTTGCAGTCGTCATTTGGTACTTCTCCTTCTCGGGTAATCCGCCGCCGGCCTCCAGGGGTGCCGCTACGGCGGTGTCGGTCCTTCGCCCGTCTAGTCGAACAGGCTGGAGACCGAACGGTCTTCGCTGATGCGCTTCATCGCCTCGGCAAGCAGCGGGGCGATGGGCACCTGGCGGATGTTGGGGGCGGCCTTCACGGCGTCGGTCGCCAGAATGGAATCGGTGAGGACGAGTTCCTTGAGAGGCGAGGCCGCCACGCGCTGCACGGCACCGCCCGAGAGCACGCCGTGGACGACGTAGGCCCACACTTCCTTGGCGCCCTCGTCCATCAGGGCCTGCGCGGCGTTGCAGAGCGTGCCGGCGCTGTCGACGATGTCGTCGATCAGCACGCAGGTGCGGCCCTTGACGTCGCCGATGATGTTCATGACTTCCGACACGCCGGCGCGTTCGCGCCGCTTGTCGATGATCGCGAGGTCCGCTTCCAGGCGCTTGGCGATCGCGCGCGCACGCACCACGCCGCCCACGTCGGGGCTGACCATCACGAGATCGGCGCTGCTGAAACGCTCGCGCATGTCGCGCACGAAGGTCGGCGCGGTGAAGAGGTTGTCGAGCGGGATGTCGAAGAAGCCCTGGATCTGGCCGGCGTGCAGGTCGATCGTCACGACACGGTCCGCACCGGCCTGCGTGATCAGGTTCGCGACGAGCTTGGCCGAGATCGGCGTGCGTGGGCCCGACTTTCGGTCCTGACGCGCGTAGCCGTAGTAGGGAAGGACCGCCGTGATGCGCCGGGCCGAGCTGCGGCGCAGCGCATCGATCGACACGAGCAGTTCCATCAGGTGGTCATTCGCCGGGAAGCTCGTCGACTGCAGGACGAACATGTCCTCGCCGCGCACGTTCTCGAGGATTTCGACGAAGACTTCCTGGTCCGCGAAGCGCCGGATGTTCGCCTTGGTGAGGGGCAGATCGATATAGGCCCCCACCGCCTCGGCGAGCGGGCGGTTGGAATTGCAGGCGAGGATCTTCATCGGCCGGTTCCACCCCTACCGGGCCGCGTTTGCGGGAACCGGCCTAAGGTCCTGAGGCAACTTCAGAAAACACAATTCCCGCAACCGCCGGAGGAGTCCCCGGGGCGCAGGAAGGCGCGGAAAATAACAGCGTCGGGGGGGTCTG